>ONVP01000229.1 GCA_900321315.1 uncultured Bacteroidales bacterium | reverse complement strand
TATTTTTGCAGCATTAATTGAATCCTTATGAAGAAAATTCTACTTACTGTCATCCTATATCTTTCATTATCAAATGCTTTTGCATACGACATATTACAATCCGTTGGCGGACGCGCTGCGGCTATGGGCGGAACTGCTGTGGCCTCGCGCGGACTCTGGGCTTTGCAAAACAATCCAGCGGGCATGGCCAATTTAGACCAATTCTCTTTCGGGCTGTATTATGAAAACCATTGGATGCTGAAGGAAACCGCCTTTAAGAGCGCCGCGCTTGCCATTCCTGTCAAGTTCGGGTGTTTGGGCGTGAGTTTCAACCAGTTCGGCTCGTCGAAATACAGCGAGAACAAGTTTGGCCTCGCCTATGCGAAAGACTTCGGGCAATACCTGCAAATCGGGCTTCAGTTGGACTATATGCTGCTCAACATCGGCAGCGACTACGGCAAGCAAAGCGCGGTCACCTTTGAATTGGGAATACAGTCGCAAGTAACTGACAAACTGCGACTTGGCACCTATATTTTCAATCCTGTCAACATCGCGCTACGACAAAGCATCAACCAAGAGAGGATGCCGATTGTATTTCGTTTTGGCATGGCCTACCAATTCACCAAGGACTTCGTCGGGCAATGCGAGATCGAGAAAAACACTGACCATGAAGGCGTTAGCTTGCGAGGCGGTTTGGAATACGAGGCACTGAAAGATTTCTACCTTCGCGCCGGCCTACAAACCAATCCCGGACTGCTCACTTTCGGTCTTGGCTATGAAATCAAATTCGCCCGCATCGATGTGGCCGCGCAACTTCACGAAGCCCTCGGCGCAGCCGTCCAAATCGGCATGATATTCAACATAGGAAAATAAGCATGAAACGACTGATTCTCACCATAGTAACATTCTTTCTTGCCCTTTTCGCGAAGGCGCAAGTCGCCATCGACACCATCAGCGCGGAAGCCTTGAACGAGTTGCTCATCGAGCAAGTGGAGCGCTTGGCCGAAGACGGAGACGAAGACGCTGATTACGAGGAACTTTTGGAAAACTACATCTTCTTCAGCGAGAATCCCATCAACCTCAACAGCGACGAAATCGACCAATTGCTGGAACTGCGCCTCATCAACGTGTTCCAACATGAGGAATTGAAGAAATACCGACGCTATTACGGTGATTTCCTGTTTATTACGGAGTTGGAGATGGTGGAAGGCTTCGACGAGCAAACCATTGCCATCATTGCGCCCATCGTGCGCTTCGGGAAGGACGACAGCAAGGACAAGATTACGCTTCGCAAACTGGCGCGTTACGGCAACCACCAAATCGTGGGACGTTACGAGCAAATCCTTGAAAACCAGCAGGGTTACAATCCCATCAGCGATTCGGCATGGTTGGCCAAGCCCAACTCACGCTACCTCGGCAACCCGCATCGCTACCAACTGAAATACACCTATAATTATAGGAACAAAGTCCGCGCGGGATTGGTGATGGAGAAAGACCCGGGCGAACCGTTTCTCACTGACAACGTGAGCGATACGATCAAGGCTTTGTTGGGCGACAAATACCGTCGCGGCTTCGATTTTGTTGGTTTCCACCTCTACGCCAAGGACTTGGGCGTGGTGAAAGCTGCCGTTTTGGGCGACTATCAATTGGCTTGGGGTCAGGGTTTGACGATGTGGACAGGCATGAGTTTCGGCGAATCCGGCGCGGGAAGCTCGGTGATGAAACTAGGTCGCGGCATCACGCCAAAAGGCTCAGCATCAGAGTTTTCCTTCATGCGCGGCGCGGCGGTCACACTCGGCGGCGGCCCTTTCCGTGGCACCGTGTTCTACTCCAACCGCTGGATTGATGCCAACATCACCGAAACCGACACTCTGAACGAGGCCGAATTTGTCAGCAGTCTGCAAGAAACGGGTTCCCACCGCACCATCGGGGAGCTGCTCGACCGCCATGCCCTGCAACAGCAAGTTGTGGGCGGACATTTGAATTATGCCGTTTCGCATTTTGAAATCGGCTACACGCTGCACCACACTTGGCTCAGCGCCGAATTGCAACTGCGTCCGTCCAACTACAACCAATACTTCTTCCAAGGGTGTCAAATCACCAACCAAGGCATTGATTTCAAGTATGTTAAAGGAAAATTCGCTTTCTTTGGCGAAGGCGCGATAAGCCACAATCCTGACTCGATCGTTTCATCAAGTGCTACAACCCTTGACCGTTTCGCGGGCTTGGTTGGCATGACCGTGAAACCTGCTGGTTACCTGAATTTTACGTTGATGTACCGCGATTACGGCAAGGTCTATCAGAACCTGTTCAGCAATGCTTTCTGCGAAGGCAGCCGCAACCAAGGGCAACGCGGCCTATACTTTGGTGCAGAGGTGGCACCCGCGCCCTATTGGAACCTCCTCGCCTACGCCGACCACTTCCGCTACACTTGGCTCACCTCGCAAGTGAATGCCCCGAGCTGGGGACACGACTACTACCTGCGCCTCAGCCACAGCTTCAACCGCCGGACCAACGCCTACCTGCAAATCCGCTCGAAAACCAAGATGAAGAACTCGACTGACGGCATGGCGTTCAGCCACTACCCGATTTTCTACACCAAAAATTCGGTGAAGTTCAACATCAACTACAGCTGGCGCGACTTCGCCTTCAGCAACAAGGCCGAATATGCGCACTACCTCAACGACGACGGCAAAAACAGCCATGGGTTCTTCATCTGTCAGGACGTGGCCTACAAACCTGAAAACAAACCGTTTAGCCTCACTTTCCGTTATGCCATTTTCGACACCGACGACTACGATGCCCGCGTTTATGCCTACGAGAACGACGTGCTCTATTCTTTCTCAGTGCCAGCACTTTACGACAAGGGAATGCGCGTGTATCTGTTGGGCAAATGGAAGCCTGTCGGCAACTTGACCCTTTATGCCCGCATTGGCAGCACCATTTACCGCGACCGCGACGAAATCAGCAGCGGCCTGACGCTCATCGAAGGCAACCACAAGACCGACCTGAAAGTGGAAGCCGTCTGGAAACTCTGAAATCATTTTTGGGACATCAAGTCTTTCAGCACCGCCACGAAATCGCGGATGTCGTCTTCCGTCGTGTCGTAGGCGCACATCCAGCGCACCACGTCGGCGTCCTCGTCCCAGTCGTAGAAGAAATAATGGTTTTGCAGCTCCTTCCACACTTTGCGAGGCAGTTGCGCAAACACGCCATTGGCCTGCACGGGATAGACGACTTTCACGCCCGGAATGTCCTTCACGGCCTTGTAGAGCAGCTGCGCCATGCGGTTGCTGTGCTCCGCGTTGCGTTTCCAAAGGTCGTTCTCGAAATAGGCATCGAACTGCGCCGCGATGAAGCGCATCTTCGAGCAGAGCTGCATGGCCTGCTTGCGGCGGTATTTGAACTCAGGGCAGAGGTCGGGATTGAGCAACACGACTGCCTCCCCCATCATCAGGCCGTTCTTGGTGCCGCCGAAGGAAACGGCATCCACGCCGAGGTCGGTGGTCATCTCCTTGAACGTGCAGCCCAAGGCCACGGCAGCGTTGGCCAAGCGCGCCCCGTCGATGTGGACGTGCATGTTGTATTCGCGCGCCAAAGCCACCAAAGCCTTGATTTCGTCCAAGGTATATAAAGTGCCCAATTCCGTTGGCTGCGTGATGCTGATGACCTTGGGCTGCGAGTGGTGCTCGAAGCCGAAGCCGTGCAGGCGCGTCTTCAGCAACTCGGGCGTCAGTTTGCCGTCGGGCGTGGCCACCGTCAGCAGGCGGCAGCCCACGATACGTTGGGGCGCGCCGCATTCGTCCACGTTGATATGGGCACTTTCGGCGCAGACCACGGCCTCGTGCGAGTGCGTCATCGCGTCGATGCACAGGGTGTTGCAGCCCGTGCCGTTAAAGGCGAAAAACACGCGCGCCTGTTCGCCAAACTGCTCGCGGAACTTCGCTTCCGTCGCGGCGCAATATTCATCATCGCCGTAGGCCATAGCGTGGTCTTTGTTCACGCGGGCGATGGCTTCCAAAACCTCGGGGCACACGCCCGAATGGTTGTCGCTTCCGAATCCTCTTTTCATGGTTGTAGAATTTTGGGGGCAAAGATAATGATTTT
>ONVP01000231.1 GCA_900321315.1 uncultured Bacteroidales bacterium | reverse complement strand
CCAGCAAGTGGTATGGCGACAACAGCAGCATGAACCCGTTCAACATCAATTTGGTGTTTGGTGCCTCCGCTGAATACAGCAAAGCCAAGTTGTTTGCCGGCTACCGCCTCGGCCTCGTCGATCAGGAGAAGAGCAGCGACAACCTCACCATCAAGACGCAAGGGTTCTTCATCGGCCTCGGCTTTGCCCTCTAACTGCGTCAGGATGAAACAACGAAATGGGAGATGCCTTCGGGCATCTCTTTTTTTTTGCCCATCGCCGAAAGTTTTCAACACAATTATCAACAAGCCTTGTTGAAAACTTTTTAATAACCAATCGTACCCGTTTACCTATTTAATGCTATCTTTGAAATTCCAAAATTTTACATTCTTTTATATTACAAATCATTAAGTATCAAATAATTAAACTTTTATAACATGAAGAAAAGATTTACATTTCTCATTGCGGCACTTGGGTTGCTTGCAATGACGTTCCAACCTTTGCGGATGTTGGGACAAACGAGAGACAGCTATTCCTACACTTTCACATCGAAAGTGTTTGATGCCAACAACCAAACCAAGACACTCAACAATGTTGATTGGACCTTTGCAGGAACAGGAGGCGACTATTTCGGTTACAGTGCCGAAAAAGGCCAACAATTCGGTAGTGGAAACAATCCCTATACCGCTTTCACCCTTTCAACCGCAGGCATTTCCGGAACCATCACCGAAATCAAGGTGAACACGAGCGGGGCGAACAGCATCGCCGGAACGCTCAATGTCACAGTGGGCGGAAACGCTTTTGGAAATGAATATACTTTGACTAAGGATGCGACAGAAGTCACATTCACCGGTTCAGGAAGCGGCGAAATCGCCTTCAACTATGCACAAACATCGTCCAAGGCGATATACATCAAGTCCATTTCTGTCACTTATTCTGGTGGCGGCGGAGCCACGCCTTCCATTTCAGCCAACAATGTGGACATCGCCTATAACGCCACCTCGGGTTCCATCCCATACACCATCAGCAACCCCACTCCTAGCATTTCGCTTACAGCCACCACCACTGCCAATTGGGTCAGCAACATCAATGTGACCAGCAGTGCGGTGACCTTCAACACCACACAAAACACCTCCGGTTCGGAGCGCACGGCCACTTTCACCCTCGCTTATACTGGCGCCACCGACAAGACCGTCACCGTCACTCAGGCTGCCGCTCCCGTAATCTACACCACGATTCCGGATTTGTTTGCCGCGGCAACAAATGCTGGTAGCACGGCAACCAATGTAACTGTGACCTTTGGAAACTGGGTGGTTTCTGGTGTTTCCACCAACGGAAAGAATGTGTTCGTAACGGACGGCACAAACGGCTTTGTCATCTTTAATAACAATGGAAACCTTGGGTTTGCTGTTGGGGATGTTATAAGCGGAACAGCAGCTTGCAAAGTGCAATTGTATAACGGCTTTGCTGAGATCACCCAACTCAATTCTTCAACGGAGGGTATCTCAATCGCTACAGGCGGTACTGTCACAGCTGCCAACATCGAAATGGCCAACCTCGCTGGTATCAATACTGGCGCCTTGGTTCATTATGACAACCTGACTTGCAGTGTGACCAACAACAAATATTACCTTAGCGATGGCACGACCACCCTTCAGGTTTATAATTCGCTATATGCATTTGATGCCCTTGTTGATGGCAAAAACTACAACATCACAGGTGTGTATCAGCAATTCAACAGCACCAAGGAGGTTCTTCCCCGCAGTGCCGCAGATATCGTGGAAGTCGTTGCCGACCCCGTGCTAACGGTCTCCACCACCACTTTGACGAACTTCACCTACACCGAAGGCAGCGGCCCGTCGGCGGCACAAAGCTTCACCGTCTCGGGCAGCAACCTGACGGCCAACGTCACCATTACGGCTCCGACCAACTTTGTGGTGTGCGCCACGCAAAACGGCAACTACGCCGCTTCCTTGAGCCTCACCCAAACTTCGGGAACCCTTGCTGAAACGACGGTTTACGTCAAGATGGCTGCTGGCCTGAGTGTGAACACCTATTCTGGCGACCTGACCGCCGTTTCGGGCACGGCCTCAAAAACCATCGCCTTGAGTGGCGAAGTGACCGCCATGCCCGTGGTGGAAACCCCGACCTTCACGCCCGCTGAAGGCACCTACACCGAAGCCCAAAGCGTGACCATCGCCTGCGCCACCGAAGGCGCCACCATCCGTTACACCCTCGACGGCACCGACCCGACCATGAACAGCGATGTTTACAGCATTGCTTTGGACATCTCGGCCACCACCACCGTGAAAGCCAAGGCTTGGAAGAACGGATACGAGGCCAGCGAAGTGGCTTCGGCGACTTATACGATTGATATTCCGCCGGTTCCTCAAACCTTCAACAAGGTGAGCTTCCACGCAGCTGAAGCTGGACGCACCTACCTCATCGTTGATGTGAACTCAAGCCGTGCCTTGACTTCGTCCAACGGCACCTCGTCGGCTCCGACTGCTGTTGAAGTAACCATCTCAAACAACGCCATCACCACCGCCGACCAAACCCTCATGTGGACCTTCGAGGCTGTTGAAAATGCCTACGTCATCCATCCTTTGAACGACGAAACGAAATGGCTGTATTGCATTAATAACAACAATGGAGCGCGTGTCGGCACTGGCAACGACAATGTTTGGACATTGAACATCACCGACAACAACAATCCTAATTATCATGGATTTAAAAACAACGGCCAAAACCGCTATCTCGGCGTTTACAACAACCAAGATTGGCGCACCTACACCAGCATCCACAACAACATCAAAAACACGCAAATTGAGTTGTTTGTGCTGGGCGACGCACCACAAACCAATCCCCTACTGACGGTTTCCGCAACCCAATTGTCAGGACTGAACTACACCTTTAGCGAAGGCCCATCGGCTTTGCAAAACTTTGTCATCACGGGTAGCGACCTTGCGGAAAACGTTGCCGTCGCTGCTCCTGAGAACTTTGAAATCCGCCTCGGATACAACGGTACTTTTGGGAGCAGTTTCACTCTCACTCCTGCGGGCGGCATCGTGCAAGACACCGTCTATGTGAGATTGGCAGAAGGCCTTGCCGTGAACAGTTATTCGGGCACTCTGACCGTGACTTCGGGCACACTCAGCGCCAATGTCGCCCTGAGCGGTTCTGTAACCTCCATGCCTATTGTCGCCACACCTGTCATCACACCTGCCGGCGGTGACTTCATCGTTGGGCAAACGGCCACCATCACTTGCGAAACCGACAACGCAACGATTTATTACACCCTCGACGGCACCGAACCGACCGAGAACAGCAGCGTTTACAACGACCTCATCAGCATCAACTCAACGACGACGCTGAAAGCCGTTGCCATGGCTAATGGCTATGCCATGAGCGAGGTTGCTGAGGCCACCTTCACCATCCACCAAGCGATGCCCATCGCCAATGCGCGCGCCTTGGCCAACAACGAATACGCCTGCGTGGAAGGCACCGTCATCTTCATCGACGGGCGCAATGTGTATGTGCAAGATGCCACGGCTGGCATTGACCTGTACCTGAACACCAACACCGTGCCGTCCAGCCTCGCCCTCGGCGACAATGTGCGCGCCTACGGCAAAAAAACCGTGTATAACGGCTTGGTGGAACTCACCAGCATCAACGGAAACGACGGAAACCAGTTTGTCGTCCTTTCCAACGGCAACGAGCTTCCGCTTGAGGTGACCACCATCGCCGACATCATCGCCGACTTTGCCGCCGACAACCTCTTGCAAGGCACTCGCGTGAGGATTGAGAACGCCATTATCGGGGCCATCAACACAAACGGCAATACCATCCTGACTCAAAACGGCGAGAGCATCAACGTCTATCGCATTCCCACCGTGGAAGGCCTGATGGAAGGCGACCGCGTGTCGCTCACGGCCATCGTCAGCTGCTACAACACAATCCAGCTGCGCGTGGTGAGCATTGACGACATCGAGTTCAGCCACACCGCCAAGCTGACGGCCACGCCTGCCACCTTGAACGGCTTGACCTACGAATACGAAGACGGAGGTCCGTCTGCCGTGGTC
>ONVP01000232.1 GCA_900321315.1 uncultured Bacteroidales bacterium | reverse complement strand
TTTTGTTCATGGCAGAGATAAATTTGCCGCAAAGTTAGGAAAAAGTTCTATCTTTGCGGCATCATGCCGAAGAAAAGCCGAAACGAATACCCTAACGAGAGCCGCACGAGCTGGAAGGTGGTGTTCACCTACCTTTTTGTCTTTGCCTTGAGCAGTGCATTGTTCTACTATATCTTCGACCTGCGCCAGTCCATCGACAACCAGAAGGCCAACCTCACCGCGCAAAACGCAGCCATGGCGCGGGCCAACCAGCTCACACATGCCGTCCAACAAGCCCAAACCGCAGCCAATCTCTATGCCTTCACCAACAGCACCAAATACCGTCGCCAGTTCAACACGCTCTGCAACGAAATCACCGCCCTGACCGACAGCATCCTCGTGACCGACATCAGCGACGACAACAAACAAAGAATCAGCGAGATAACCAATCTCATCAAGAGCAAGGGCAACATCAGCCGCGAATTGTCGCGACTGTTCAACGACTTCAATCCCTTGGCCGAGTTCGACCAAACCATCGACGACTACCGCCCGCCCGAGATGGAGGAGGAAATCATCGTCACCACCATTGCAAAAGACACGGTCATTCGTGTGCCCAAGCCAAGCACCGCTCCGAGCTTCTGGCAGCGCATGAGCCACGTTTTCAGGCCTGTGGCCGCTGAGGAAGACAGCCTCGTCCGCCTCTCGTTGCAAGAATCCGACACCCTTCGCGTACAACGCCCCAAGGCCGACACCACCAACATCCTCGCCGACCTGCGCAAACTCTCCGATAAGGCCAAGGTGGAATACCTCAACAAAATCAAGGACTATGAGCGCAAGACCAGCGACCTGATGAAGGCCGACAACCGCCTTTCAGAGCAAATCTCGTCGATGCTCCTCCAACTCAACCAAGAAATCCTCGACACGTCCATCGCCGAAATCGAGAAAAGCGAGGCCATCATCGAGCGCAACATCCACACCTCCGTGCTCATCGGAGCCGCCACCTTAATCCTGATAGTCATATTCATCATACTGATTATCAGTGATGTAAACAAAGGCTATCGCGCCCGCCGCGCTGCCGAAGAAGCCCAGCGCAAAACCGAGGAAACCATGGAAAGCCGCCACAAACTGCTGCTCTCCGTGTCGCACGACATCAAGGCGCCGCTAAGTTCCATCATGGGCTACGTGGAACTGATGGACAAAACCGACAACGAAAAGGAAATCAACTCCATACAGCAGTCGGCTGGCCACATCCTCAACCTCCTCAACAACCTCCTCGAGTTTTCGAGCCTCGAGCAAGGCAAACTCCAAGTGAGCAAGGAAACCTTCGACATACGGCAACTCTGCGACGAAACCGCCGAGATGTTTGAACCCTTGGCCCGCCACAAAAACCTGCAATTCCTCTACGAACCCGCCATCGAACGCGGCTGCCACATCCTCTCCGACAAACTGAAAATCAAGCAGATACTCATCAACATTATCTCCAACGGCATCAAATACACCCTGGAAGGCTCGGTCAAGTTCAAGGCAAGGATAGGCCGGAACCTCGTCGTGTTCGAAATCACCGACACAGGCGTGGGCATTCCTGAAGACAAGTTGGAAGAGGTGTTCAAGCCCTTCGTGCGCATCGAAACCTACAACCAGTTTGCCGAAGGCAGTGGCTATGGCATGTCGGTCGTCAAGGGTTTGGTGGACTTGCTCGGCGGCGAAATCCATGTGGAATCGGAAGTCGGGAAAGGTTCGCATTTCGAAATCAGGCTGCCCGTTGATAGCGTCGAAAACATTGACACAAAGAATGAGGCAAGCGACAACAACAAAAAGAGTTTCAACATCTTGGTCGTTGATGACGACAACACGCTCCTTTCTGTCATCGATAACATGCTGCACCGTTTAGGCCACCAAGCCGTACCCTGCCGCTCGATGAACGACCTCGACAACGCCTTAATGCAAATCCAAGACTATGACTACATCCTCACCGACCGCGAGATGGGCGCGGTGAGCGGCAACGACATCCTCTACCTCGTCAAGGAAGTCGATAACACCAAACCTGTCATCCTCATGACTGGCCGCATCGAATACACCACCGAAAAAGCCAAGGAGGAAGGCTTCGAGAGTTTCTTGCAAAAACCGTTCAACATGAGGCAATTGGAAGCCTTGTTCGGAAGTGTCGCCACAAGCGAAAACGCCGCCGAAACTGCCTTCCCCGACTTCCCTGCCTTCAGCGAAATGATGGGCAACGACATCGAGGCCATGACCGACATCCTCCGCGTTTTTGCGCAATCCACCGCCGACGACTTGGTCTTGATGAATACGCTGATAGAGAACAACGAATTTGTTGAAACACAAGCGCTTTGCCACAAAATGCTGCCCATGTTCACCCAACTGGAACGCGACACCGCTTTCCTCTCCAAGATGAACGCCATGCGCGGCAAAGGCCAAACCGAAGCCGACTATCCCGAATGGAAAGACCACGCAACCCAATTCATGGCACAGGCCGATGAATTGTTGGAACTGCTGGAGGAAAAATATGGGATTGGAAATTGATTATTTCTCGAATTTGAAACGGTAGCCGTCCCAAACCAACCATTTGTTGATGACGCCCGAAGAAGTTTGAACACGAACCTTGATGTTCTTGCCCTTCTGAGGCAATTCGTAGGTGATGTTTTCATAATCGCCCTCGTAATCCTCAATGATGTTGTAAACAGGACTCAGTCTATGGGTCTCCATATCGTACAGATAGAAAGCAATCCCATCAAATTGGCCATAGATATAGATCCCGTCTTCGATGGTCATGGCATTTTGGGCGACCAACTTATGCTTGCCGTCGGCGCAGTTCCAATAGCACATCTCAACGCGAGTCATCAGCCCGTGTGCGTCTTCGGGGTAAGCCTCATCGTAATCCAAGGTGTAGCTCATAAAGCCGTTCTTCTTGTCCACCAGCATCGTGCCACCCTTTGCAGCGGGTTGGCCGGTCAGATACAGCTGCCATGCATCGTTTAACATTCCGACAAATTCGTCTTCCGGCTCAGCGACCAATGCCGTGATGAAATCCACGATGGAAGGCGAAGTGGGATTAGTAGTCACGATGATATCGTATTCCGGATACTCGACTTCATAAGGTTCTTGAGCTACAGCGGCAACACTCGTCAGAACGAAGGCTGCACTTACAAATAAAAAATGTTTGATTTTCATTACATTAGATTTTTGGGTTGTTTTTATTCATGTTATAGTTCTATCCCATAAAGGTGCATCTTGTTGTACAAGGTCTTGCGGTCGATTTGAAGCAGCTTTGCGGCCACGGTCTTGTTGCCCCTCGACTTGCGCAGGGCAGCCTCTATCTGCTCCTTCTCGTTCTCAGGGCGCAAGGCCCATTCGTCAATATCATCGGTTGAAGGCTTTTTCACCGATGGCGTGAACACGGGCAAGTCGTCGAGTTCAATGTTTTCGCCGTCGGCGAAGAGAACGCAGCGACGCACCACGTTGCGCATTTCGCGCAGGTTGCCGTTCCAACGCTGCTCCATCATCCGTTTCATGGCACTTGCGGAGATGCCTTTCACGTTCTTGCCCAACTCTTCGTTGGCCTGACTTATGAAGAACGCCGTCAATTCCTCGAAGTCCTCAAGACGCTCGCGTAGCGGCGGCACTTCAAACGAGAACTCGTTGATTCTATGGAACAAATCTTGACGGAAGCGTCCCTCCTCAATGGCAGTTTCAAGGTTCTCGTTAGTGGCTGCTATGATTCTCACATCCACGTTGATGTCGGTGGCCGATCCAACGGGGCGCACTTTCTGTTCCTGCAAGGCGCGTAGCAGCTGCATTTGCACCTCGTAGGGCAGGTTTCCCACCTCGTCGAGAAACACCGTGCCGCCCTTGGCCTGCTCGAAAACACCCTTCTTGTCGGCAACAGCCGAGGTGAACGAGCCTTTCAGGTGGCCAAACAACTCGCTGGGAGCCAATTCCTTGGAGAGACTTCCACAATCGACAGGGATAAAAGGTCCTTCCCTGTTCAAACTCAAGTCATGGATCATGCGGGCGATGTATTCCTTTCCCGTTCCGCTCTCGCCGAG
>ONVP01000233.1 GCA_900321315.1 uncultured Bacteroidales bacterium | reverse complement strand
CTGACCTTGTTTGACTAAGGGGGCTTGCTTTCCAGAAAAAAAGTCCGCATCGCCTGTTTACTGGCATTGAGGACAAGTGTTTTTATCCTTTGAAATTTTAGCGGACAGCAATAGAAAAAAGTGATTTTTTTTGAAAAATTTTCTGATTTTTTTGTCGCTTCGCATGAATGAAGTTGATTGTTTAAATAGTTTCCCCTGCGGGGAATGGAGTTGCGTGGATGGGGTAAAAAAGCGGCGGCAGGTAAAGCCCACGTATCATAAACACCTCCTGGCCGCCGCAGTCTAGAAGAAACAAAGAATTCCATTCCCGCGAAGCGGGAAAGTCCTAACATTTTATCTTACTATAATGGCAAACCAAAATCCCCTCCGCGTCCTTCGTATGCAAGTGCATCGCCCCGCCGAGGCAATCCTTAAACACCTTGCAATCAGCGCATTGGCCGGTTTTCATCCATTGGCGGTCGCGGAAAGGCTGGAAACGGTTTTCCCAAACGTCGAGAAAGTTGTCTTGATAGATGTTGCCTTGGGCAAAAGCACGGTCGATGTTGGGGCAAGCGGAAATGGAGCCGTCAATGAGGATGGAGCCAACGGTAATGCCCGCGCGGCAGAAATAGAACCAGTCGCGGACCTTGCGCTCGTAAGGGCCAACGTAGGCCTCGCAACTGAACTTGCAATCGATTTTGCCTTCCTTGCGTGTCGCGACGATAAAGTCCATCAGCTGGAGGAATTGTTCATCGCTGAGTTGCAGGCTCTTATCGGTAGCCGCACGACCAATCGGGTCGATGGTGAACAAGCGCCACGCCTTTACTTTATGTTCGATAAGCAGTTGTTTCATTGCCTCCAACTCGCCAAAACTCATCGGGCTGACGCAAGTCACAATGTCGTATGTTGGAAGACGTTTCTCGTTGGAAATCAAGTCGATGGCACGAAGGGCGTGGTCGAAGCTGCCAGTGCGTTTGCGAAAAGCATCGTGGGTATCGCGCAAGCCGTCCAAACTGATGGTGATACTGCACATTCCAGCGTCCATCAGCTTTTTGTGCATGGCCTCATCGTAAGCGTAGCCGTTGCTGACGATACCCCACGGAAAGCCGTGCTGCCGCAGTTGCCGCCCACAGTCGGCCAAGTCGTGCCGCACCAAAGGCTCGCCGCCTGTGATGACAACTAAAATCGAATTGCGTTTGTATTTGGTTTCCAAGGGTTTGATGGCATTCAGAAAGTCCTCGAAAGGCATGTCCTTGTAGCGCGACGAGGCCAAACAGTCCGAACCGCAGTGCTGACAATTGAGGTTACAGCGTTGCGTACACTCCCAAAAGAGGTAGTTCAACTCGTGGAGTTGGGTTTCCTTTTTGCGGAAATAGTTATGGAAGGCTTGGAGCATCATTCCGCTTGCAGCAAGGTGTCGCTGACAGGAGCTTCCACCTCCATTACCTCCTCTCTCGTCATTTCCACCTCTTCAGAAACTTCAGGCGGCATATAAGGCGAGCCATAGCAAGCCTGCATGATGAACATCACCGTGGTCAGGGCTGAGGCTTTCATCAGCCTCCTCATCCATTTGTAGATTTTCATAGCGTCTGTCGTTTGTGTTTGTTGCCGCAAAAATAGCAAAAAAACGAACGAAAAACGCTTTTTGAGGACATTACATATTTTTTCAAAAAACCCTCCTTGATTTTCAACGGATTAGCTTTTTTTAATTACAAACTGTTTTTGCCAATCTCAACTTACAATCGCACGATATACTTCGTTTTTTTCCCCACAGACAACAAATAAACTCCAGCCGGAAGCATCGGATTCAAGCCCAATTGGTTGTAGCCGGAATGGATTTCCCTGTATTGCGAATAGACGCATCTTCCCGCGAGGTCATAAATATTGATTGGCATGCTTTCCGAATGATCCGTGTGGAAAGACAGGAAAATGGCTTCCGAAGAAGGGTTGGGATAGCAGAGCCATTCCCCGAAGCTCCAAGATTCACCTTGTATAAATCCTTTCAATTGCTTGGCAAGAAGTGTTGTTCGCCGCTTCAGGAAATCGTCGATTTTCCTACATTGTTGCGACCATGTTTTCAGATCTTTAGGAAAGCCGAAACGGCAGGCCTGCGACGGAATCTCATCCTCCAACCTCTCTTGAAGCTGCGCCAAAACACTGCTGGTTTCCACATATTGGAAACGGGTGTCCAGAAGTTCCTGAAAACGCTCAAGGAACCGGTGCCTGAAGTCCTCGTTGGCAAGGAGTCTCCTGAGCAGCAGCGTGGCTTGAGAGCTGGATGGCCACACCTCGTCCCCAAAATAAATGGCATTGTCCATCACATCGAAATCCCGTGCGGTCAGGCAGGCATCGCCGTCATAGAAAATCCAGCGCCATTTCCCATTGCCCTCGCGCCAGCACCGCATGTTGTTCGCGGGCCAGTCGGTGTTCGCAAGAAAGATTTCCAATATTTGATAGTCGATGAAACTGTCAAGGTCAAAATAGCTTGCAACACGGTTGTACTCAACAGGGTTGGAGAGGTCGGCACGCTCGAGTCCGCTCATCATTTCGATGAAATCGCCGCCATTTCCATAGTCGCACAAAGCCAACCAGTTGCCCATGATGTCGCATTGGTTCAAGTCCACGTCGAAATGGTCTTCCAAATAGCGCTCGTCAGGCTTTTCGTGAATGAAATAAATGCCCCAATACTCACCATTGATGAACAAGACAACCGGCCGTGTGGCCAAGGATTCCACATTAATGGATTGGCTTGCAATAGCTTGACAAACAGCGTCCTGAAGACCTGCGGATGTCCATGCGCTGCTGAAAGGCTTCAGTTGCAAATGCTTGAAACTATTGAGGGGAATGGATTCGAAAAACTGATGACGGAACCGCTTTTTGCCATAGTCTTCACGCGCATAAAGCGCCAAGTTCTTTTGCTGGAAACGCCGACCATTCCCACCATGCGTCCTCAATCCCGCTTTCTGATTGATTCCCAAGTTGTTGAGTTCATAAAACTCCACATTGATTTCCCTTTCCCACTCGCGGCCTTTTTGGTAATAGTTGCCTGACCAATCGGGATTTGCGGGGTCAAAATGAATCCCTGGTACGAAAATGCCTCTTTCGTAATCGAACAACTCGAGCGAATCGGCGCAAATGGACACGAGCGGAAGACCGTGCGAGTCATTGCCCATCGAGCGGATGAAGTAGGTGTTGGTGGCTGTGGCGCTAACGCGAAGCCCGTTCCCATCAAAAGCCGCCGCCCGTATCACAATGCACTTCTGCACCCACTCAGGATAAAACATTCCGCCGTCGGGCGTAATCTGTATCGTGTAAATGTTGGAATGGGAACACAGGTTCCCATCCAACCACAAAGCTCCGCTATATCGTTGAGAATCAATCGTTGGCGCATTGCCATTGGTGGTATATCGGATATGGTGGTTCGGATTGCAGCATTCCAAGTCAAGGTAGAAACTATCCTCATAGAAGCCTCCAGTACACGAGAAACTCACCACATCATCTTGAGCCGAGGCTTGAAGAACTATGCCCAAAAACAGTATAAGCCACCCATGTTTCAGTGCCATGCTCCCTTATTTCTTTATGCTCAAAATCACGCCCAAGGCCACGCCGAGGAAAGCCGCAAACAGCACCTGCAAGGTCGGCGGCAACAGGAAGGTTATCGTATGCATCGGATACCAGAACAGCGGAATCGTCTTGGCGAAGACGAAACCATATTGGATGTCCCAGTTGATTTTTTGCGACATGGTTTCCTTGATTTTCAGCGGCTTGCTGAAAAATCCCTTCAGCGTCCCGCCCGTATCGGCAATATGGATGTCGGTGATTTTGTGGAAGGTCATAAAGACCGGCGCGAATAGGGTGTTCATCAGCACACTGACGCATAGCGCGACGAAGAACTTGCCCCAACCGAGGTTGCCTGCGAACCATTCGGCCGCCTTGCCGTTGAGGTGGAATCCTCCATCGAGCAATTTCACCGTTCCCGTCTTGAAGATGGTCATGGCAGAGGCGATGACCACACCCAACACGCCCCAAATCAGCATCTTAGGCAACAGGCCGAAGCCTT
>ONVP01000235.1 GCA_900321315.1 uncultured Bacteroidales bacterium | reverse complement strand
TACGAAGACCGACTTGGGCTTGGCCTTGGGTTCTTTCTGTACTGCGACGCTGACGCTTTCAGCGACGGCGGGTGTGGCTTGTGGCATCGGCAAAGGCTCAATGGGAGTTGTGTTTTCAAAGGGTTCATCCTCGTCGCTTGGGAAGAGCGAGTGCTTGATGACGACGGCTTCAGGCCGTGGTTCGGGCTTCAGGTCGATGGCGGCAAAGCTTGGGGCCGCCGCAGCGGGAGTTGCGGTTTCTTTGATGGTGTTTTCCTTGGCGACATTTTCCGTGGGTGTTTCGGGTTCGCTTTGGCCCGAGATGAGGCAGCCGTCAATGCCGTAAACCCTCTTCTCGCTGTCAGCTTTCTTCTCTTCCTTCTTGTCGTTGGGGAAGCGGTCGGTTGTCGGCTGTGGCTTTTGGTCGTGGTTGAAGCCGGTGGCGATGAGGGTCACGCTGAGGGCTTCGCCGAGGTTGTCGTCGGTGCCGTTGCCCCAAATCACGTCGGAGTTGTTGCCGCAGGCGTTTTGTGCGATTTCGAGGATTTCGTCGACCTCGTCGAGCGACACTTCGTTGGTGCCTGAGGTGATGTAGAGCAGGATGTTTTTTGCGCCCTCAATGTTGGAGTCGTTGAGCAAAGGCGAGTGGATGGCCGCCTTGATGGCTTTTTCGGCGCGTCCTTCGCCTTCGGCGACACCCGATCCCATGATGGCCTTGCCGCTGTCTTTCATGACGGTTTTCACGTCCTCGAAGTCGACGTTGACATAGCCCGGCACGGTGATGATTTCGGCGATGCCTCGTGCGGCGGTGGCCAACACGTCGTCGGCTTTCTTGAAGGCTTCGGAGAGTTTCATGTTGCCGTATTGGTCGCGGAGCTTGTCGGTGCTGATGAGGATGAGCGTGTCGACGCATTTCTTGAGTTCGTCGATGCCCGACAGGGCTTGCAGTTTGCGCCTGCGGCCTTCGCGTTCCATGGGCATGGTGACGATGCCGACGGTGAGTATGCCCCTGTCTTTGGCGAGTTTGGCCACCACGGGTGCTGCGCCGGTGCCGGTGCCGCCGCCCATGCCGGCGGTGACGAACAGCATTTTGGTGTCGTCGTCCAATAGTGCCTCGATTTCGGCGCGGCTCATTTCGGCGGCTTCACGCCCGATGTTGGGGTCGTTGCCGGCGCCAAGCTCGCGCTTGCCGAGGTGGACGGTGGTTTTCACGCGGCTTTTCAGCAGGGCTTGATGGTCGGTGTTGCAGAGGACGAAGTCCACGCCTTGGATGCCTTCTTCCATCATGTGGTTGACTGCATTGCCGCCGCCGCCGCCCACGCCTACGACCTTGATATAGTTGGGTTTTGCGGCATCAACGGGTTTGAACATCTCCTCGCCGATAGTGCTTGCTTTTATGTAATCTTCTGTCATGGTATGTTGGTTTTTGCGGGTTAGTCGATGTTGTCGGTGGTGAAGAAGTCGGTGATGGCGGTCACGATTTTGCTCACGTTGAAGCCTTTTCTCTTCTTTGACGTGTCGTCGGTTTCTTCGGCTGGTTCGGCGACGGTTTCTGGTGTGCAGGCGACCACTTCTTTCGGTTGGCTGAAGCTGATGCTTTCTGACAGTTGCTTTTCGGCTTCTTTCGATGCTTTTAGGAATTGGTCGTGTTCCATTCGGGCGATGGTTTCGATGACGAGGCCGATGCCCGTGGAATACATTGGGCTGGCCATCTCTTTCGGGGTGCCTTGCGTGAGGTGCTCGTTGGGGTAGCCGATGCGAACTTCCAAGCCGGTTCTGTATTCGGCCAGGTCTCGGATATGCTTCATCATGGCACCGCCGCCTGTGAGCACGATGCCGGCAATCAGGTTGTTGCTGGCCTTGGCCTTCTGTATCTCGTAGTTCACGAGTTCGAAGATCTCGTCGAGGCGCGACTGGATGATGTTGGCGAGGTTCTTGAACGAGATTTCCTTTGGCGGTCGGCCTTTGATGCCGGGGATGGATACCACTTCGTCGTCGCGGTTCAGCTCGGCGAGGGCCGACCCGAACTTCACTTTCACTTCCTCGGCGTAGTGGCGGATGATGGAGCAGCCGGTGCAGATGTCTTCGGTGATGATGTTGCCGCCAAAGGGGATGACGGCGGTGTGTTGTATCTTTTTCTCCTTGAAGACCGCGATGTCGGTGGTGCCGCCGCCGATGTCGACCAGCACGACGCCGGCGTCTTTTTCCTCCTCGTCGAGGACGGCCTGCGCCGAAGCGATAGGCTCAAGGATCATGTAGTCCATGCCGAGGCCGGCGTTCTCGATGCATTTGATGATGTTCTTTGCCGCCGTGGTGCGCCCGATGATGACATGGAAGTTGGCCTCGATTTTGCTGCCCAGCATCCCGACGGGGTTGGAGGTCAGCTCGCCGTCAACGTAGGTGTCTTGCCGGATGATGTCGATGATTTCCTCGCCCGGGGTCATGTTGATCTTGAACGTGTCGTGGCGCAGGCGTTCCAGCTCGGCCTCGGTGATTTCGGCCTCGTGGTTGTCGCGCATCATCACGCCACGGTGCTGTAGGCTCTTGATGTGCTGTCCGGCAATGCCGACGCTGACACGGTTGATTTCCACGCCCGACTGCTCAGAGGCCTGCGAAACGGCTTGCTTGATGGCATCGACGGTCTCGAAAATGTTGATGACCTCGCCGCGCCTCACCCCTGTCGAGATGGTCTTGCCGTAGCCTAAAATCTCTATCTTGCCATTGCCGACCTTGCGGCCCACGATGCAGGCAACCTTGGTGGTGCCAATGTCTAATCCGACGATGATTTTTTCTTCTTTTTCACTCATGGCTTTATCTTTTTTTGCAAACTATTTGGTTTTTATATTTGAGGTTGATTGTCTTGAGGCTTTGCATCTCGCTTGTGCCGGCTTTGTTTTTCACGAAAATCTCCAAGCGCTTCAGCTTGTCGTCGATTTGGCAGGTGTCGCCGACGATGATTTGTGCGTCGATGCCTGTGGCAACAAGCTCGAACTCGTTGGCACTGTTGCAATATACTTGTCCGATGCAGCTCTTGACGAACTTGTTGCGTCCGACGGCTTCGTTGACCTTCATGGCGCAGATGAGGTTGCGGTCGGCTTCCACGCTGTCGGAGAGGCGGCGGGGCTGGGCGGGGTCGAAGCTGAAATTGCCGCTGGCAATGAGCAGATGCGCCGTGTGGCTGTTGCTGGTCGGCAGCAAGATGCCCTCGGAAGTGATGTAAGCTGATTGCCCGTCGCAACCAAACACCCTGAGGGCGGGCGTGTACTCCTTGATGCCGACGTTGAGCGTCCCGTCGAGGTCGATGTAGGCCGATGTGTTTTCAATCCACGGATTGGCCTTGAGCCGCTTGTCGATGGAGGCCATGTCGAAGGTGCCGATTTTGGCTCCCGTGCCGATGCTGGCAAGCTCGGCCAACACAGCACTCTCCTTGACGAAGCCATTGGCGGATTCGGAGTCGAGGATCACGTTGTACGACTTCATGGGCCTGTTCAGATAGTCTTCCCGTGCGGCGATGAACAAAGCCGCCAACGCAACTCCCGTGACCACCCAAGCCAATATGCTCAATATCTTCTTTACCATGTCGCAATCAGTTTTTCCAAAGGTTCAACAAAACGGTCGATGTCGCCCGCGCCCATCGTGACCAAAAGCTCAGGTTTTTCGCTGTCAATTAGGCTGATGAGTTCAGGCTTTGAACAGCGTTTTTTGTCGCTCATCGGCACTTTTTCCAGCAACGCCGCCGAGCTGATGCCTTCGATGGGACGTTCTCTTGCAGGATAGATGTCGAGCAGAACCAGTTCGTCGGCCAAGGCCAAGACGGAGGCGAACTCGTCCATGAAGTCGCGTGTGCGGCTGAAGAGGTGTGGCTGAAACACGAGTGTCAGCTTGCGCAACGGGAAAGCCGCCCTGACGGCATGCAGGCTGGCGCGAATCTCCTCTGGATGGTGGGCATAATCATCTATGTAGCAATGGCTCTCGCCGTTTACGCGAATGTCGAGGCGGCGCTTCACGCCTTTGAAAGTG
>ONVP01000238.1 GCA_900321315.1 uncultured Bacteroidales bacterium | reverse complement strand
CGCCACCCAGGTGATGGAAGGAATGGTGGTACGTACAAATTCCGCACGCGTAGTGCGTGCCAGAAAGACTGTGGCGGAACTGATTCTCTCCGACCACCCAGCTGACTGTCTCACCTGCGCCAAGAGCGGCCAGTGCGAACTCCAGTCGCTGGCCCAGTACCTCGGCATCCGCGATATTCCTTATCAAGGAGAGCAGTCGCACTACCGCAAGGACTTGTCGCCGTCCATCGTCCGCGATGTGGACAAGTGCGTCATGTGCCGCCGTTGCGAGAACGTGTGTAACAACATCCAAACCGTTGGTGCCTTGAGCGCTATCAACCGTGGCTTCAGCGCCGTCGTGGCTCCTGCTTTCGAGCAAGACCTCGTCGATTCGCCCTGCGTTATGTGCGGACAGTGCGTGCAAGTGTGCCCCGTCGGCGCCTTGAGCGAAGTCGATGACACCCGCAACGTCATGGCCGCCATCAACAACCCGAAGAAGACCGTCATCGTCAATACGGCTCCTGCTACCCGCGTGGCCCTCGGTGAAGAGTTCGGTATGCCCGCCGGCACCATCGTCACCGGCCAAATGGCCGCCGCCTTGCGTCGCCTCGGCTTCGACTATGTGTTTGACACCGACTTCGCTGCTGACCTTACCATCATGGAAGAAGGCACCGAGCTTCTCGGCCGCATCAGCAAGTTCATGGCTGGCGACAAGAGCGTCCGTCTGCCTATCCTCACTTCCTGCTGCCCAGGTTGGGTCAACTTTTTCGAGCACAATTTCCCCGACATGCTCGACGTGCCTTCAACGGCCAAGTCGCCCCAGCAAATGTTTGGCGCCATCGCCAAGAACTACTGGGCCGAGAAGATGGGCATCAAGAGAGAAGACCTCGTCGTCGTCTCCATCATGCCTTGCTTGGCCAAGAAGTTTGAAAGCAAGCGTAAGGAATTCTCGAAGGATGGCAACCCCGACATCGACTTCGTCCTCTCGACCCGTGAGTTGGCCCGCTTGATCAAGCAGTTCAACCTCAACCTGAAGGACATGCCGAGCGAGGATTACGACGACCCGTTGGGCGAGTCCACGGGTGCCGCCGTCATCTTCGGCGCCACTGGTGGTGTGATCGAAGCCGCCACCCGTACCGCCTACGAGGTGTTCACTGGCAAGAAGCTCGACAAGGTTGACTTTAAGGAACTCCGTGGCATCGAAGGCATCCGTGATGCTTGGGTTGACTTCAACGGTACGCCCATCCACATTGGTATTGCCCACGGTCTGGCCAACGCCCGCGCCCTCCTTGAGAGAGTCCGCGAAGGCAAGGAACAGTTCCACGCCATCGAGGTCATGGCCTGCCCCGGCGGTTGTGTCGGCGGCGCCGGTCAGCCCTACCACCACGGCAACAGCGAGATCATCAAGAAGCGTACGGAAGCCATCTACCGCGAGGACGAAGGCAAGCCGATCCGCAAGTCGCATGAGAACGCCTCCATCAAGAAGCTCTATGCCGAGTATCTTGGCGAGCCTTGCGGCCACAAGTCGCACGAACTGCTGCACACCCACTATTTCGACAAGTCTGAACACGTTGAAATCTGTGAGTAATTCAATAACCAGTAAAATTTAGAAAGGATAAAAATATGGCAGTTATCAAATTATCAGAATCGAAAGTGAACTTCGTGAAAGCGGTTTGCAAGTCGTTCAATAACGATGGTGGCGAAGTCATCAACGTGCTGCACAAGGTTCAGGGCGAGTTCGGCTATTTGCCGGCTGAGATTCAGGAACTGGTCGCCAAGGAGCTGAACATTCCTGTTTCGAGGGTTTACGGCATCGTGTCGTTCTACTCTTTCTTCACCATGACCCCGAAGGGCGAGCACCCGATCAGCGTTTGCTTGGGTACGGCCTGCTACGTGCGTGGTGCCGAGAAGGTGTTGGACGAGCTGAAGCGTCAGCTGGGCATTGGCGTCGGCGAGGTAACTCCCGACGGCAAGTTCTCGCTGACCTGCCTGCGTTGCGTGGGCGCCTGCGGTCTGGCTCCCGTCATCGAAGTCGGTGAGAAGGTCTATGGCCGCGTCACCCCCGACCATGTGAAGGACATTCTGGCCGAATACAAATAATTGGTCAATGTAGAGACGTAGCGCGCTACGTCTATTACACCTATTTATATTAATAGGGAAAAGAAACCCTCTCCAACCCATCGGCGGAGAGGGTTTTTGCGTCCTTATATACCGCCGAACAAAATAAAAACCCCCTTTTCTCGTTTTCCATACAAATTACTAATCTATGGACAAAACCACAATCCTTTGGGCCGACGACGAGATTGATCTCCTCAAGCCCCATATCATGTTTCTGGAACAAAAAGGCTATGAGGTAGTTACGGCCAACAACGGCTCCGATGCCATCGACCTCGTGCGCCAACGCCATTTCGACATCGTGTTTCTTGACGAGCAAATGCCAGGCATTTCGGGCATCGAGGCGCTCGAGGTCATCAAGCGCGAATATCCCAACCTGCCCGTGGTAATGATTACCAAGAGCGAGGAGGAGCGCATTATGGAGGATGCAATCGGCTCTAACATAGCGGATTACCTCATCAAACCCGTCAATCCGAACCAGATTCTGCTTTCGCTGAAGCGCAACCTCGAAAACCGCAAACTCCGCGACGAGAAATCGACGATGGGTTACCAGCAGGAGTTCCGCAAAATCAGCATGGACCTCAACAACAACCTCAACTTCGACGAGTGGGTTGATTTGTATAAGAACTTGGTACGCTGGGAGTTGGAACTGCAAAAATCCACAGACGAAGGCATCAAAACCATCCTCGCCGACCAAAAACAGGAGGCCAACACGCAGTTCACGCGCTACATCGAGCGGAACTACATCGACTGGATTCAAGGTCGCTCTGAGAAGCCCGTCATGTCGCATACCGTGGTGCGCGACAAGGTGATTCCACGCCTCGACGACAGCGACAAACCGCTGTTTCTCATCGTGATAGACAACCTGCGCTATGACCAATGGAAGGCCATCCAACCGCTGATTGAGAACCATTTCCGCGTGGAGGCTGACGACATTTATTACAGCATTTTGCCCACGACCACGCAATACGCCCGCAATTCCCTCTTCGCCGGACTGATGCCCCTCGAAATCCGCCGCCGCTACCCCAAATGGTGGGTCGATGAGGAGGACGAAGGCACCAAGAACCAGTTTGAGGGCGAACTTCTCGGCGAACAACTGAAGCGCTTCGGCAAGAACATCAAATATTCTTATAATAAGGTGTTGAACCTGCAGGCGGGCAAGAAACTCTATGAGCAGATGGCCAACCTGATGCCTAACAAGTTGAATGTCATTGTTTACAACTTTGTGGATATGCTCTCTCACGCCCGCACGGAGATGGAAATCATCCGTGAACTGGCCGACGACGAGGAAGCCTACCGCTCGCTGATGTACTCGTGGTTCGAACATTCCAGCCTTTTCGACATGATGCGCTTCATCGCCGAGAAGGGCTGCGACATGGTCATCACCACCGACCACGGCTCCACCTATGTCGAAAAACCCGTCCGCATCCTTGGCGACCGCGAGGTGAACACCAACCTGCGCTACAAGTACGGCAAAAACCTGAAATACAACCCGAAAGAAGTCTTCGAGGTGAAAGACCCCGAGAAGATTTTCCTGCCGAAGGTGAACTTGAGCACGACTTACGTTTTCGCCGGTGAAAGCGACTTCTTCGCCTACCCGAACAACTACAATTATTACGTCAGTTACTACCGCAACACCTTCCAGCACGGCGGCATCTCGATGAGCGAAATGCTGATTCCGGTGACGCACCTCACGGCGAAGTGACACACCGACGCCCGAAAGGCGCAACATCTCCTTTCCTCGAACACGGATTTCCTTTTTCCCGAACACGGATGGCACGGATCGACACGGACTCAGCGCCTGGAAGGCGCAACATCCATTAACCGTAGGTCATCGACCTACGGCAGCACCCCGCCAGGCCACCGACATCT
>ONVP01000239.1 GCA_900321315.1 uncultured Bacteroidales bacterium | reverse complement strand
GACAAAACGCTTCGACAGCAAAACAGTATAAAAAGGAAATCAAAATCGCTGAGGGAATACTGGCGAAATATGTTAAGGAGGACGAAAAATGATTACACTTGATGAGAAAAAATTGGCTGGATTGACCACATCGTCGGATCGTCTTGACGAGAAATACGGCAAGGTCGGCTCGCAAAGCCGCGAAGAATTTGAAGCCAAGGCCGAAACTTGGTATTATGCCGAGATATTGAGAAACGAACGAAAACGACAAAAACTAACCCAACAAGAATTGGGTGATAGGGTGGGGAAGAAACGTGAATATATATCCTCGCTCGAACAGGGAAAAACGGATATGCAACTGTCAACTTTTGTATTGATTGCCAATGCATTAGGTTTGAGTTTTTCTTTGGTTGCGAATTAAAAACAAATCGTCATGACCCCATTCGATTTCTTCAATATCGTCCGCTCCATCCCGAAGACCTTGCGCTTCAATCTGCATTATTTTCCGCTGAAAACAGCCTTGAAGTTGCCTGTCATCGTGTCGCATCGAACCTATTTGCGGGAATTGCACGGCAAAGTGGAACTCCCTGAAAACGTGGAGACTGCAATGGTGAAAATCGGTTTCGGCGATGTGGGGCATTATGATAGAAAACGCTCGCGCAGCATCTGGCAAGTGAGCGGCACAGTCAGTTTCGGCGGCAAGGCAAGCATCGGGCATGGCTCCAAACTTTCAGTGCGCGGCGATTTGAAACTTGGCGCTGATTTCAATATGACCGCAGAAAGCACCATCGTGTGCGCCAAGGAAATCCGTTTCGGCGACGACTGCCTGCTGAGTTGGGACATCCTCGTGATGGACACCGACGAACATCCTTTGTATAATAGACACGAGACTGCGAGACACGAGACGCGGGACTCCAGTCCTGTCCCGAGCCCCGAAGTCTCGAAGTCAATAAATAAGGAAAACGAGCGCATCAATCCCGACAAGGCCATCATCGTAGGAAATCATGTCTGGATTGGGTGCAAATGCGTGTTGCTGAAAGGTGCCGAAGTGCCCGACAACACAGTTTTGGCGGCAGGTACATTGCTGAAATCATCCTTCGCAGGTGAAAACCAAGTGATTGGTGGCAATCCGCCGAGCGTCCTTAAAAACGAGATTCATTGGGAGCATTGAATTTCGTGCAAATTTATCTCACGCAGAATACGCAGAATTTTAAGAAGCGCAAAGCGGCAATAGGATTGCCTCCGGCAGGCTTCTGCGATTTCTGCGGATTCTGCGTGGAAAAAATGGTTTTTTTTGCGTGAAAACAATCACAAAATATCAATCACCTCGCAGAGGTTCTCGAAGATTTCAGAAATTTCCCCCACGCCGTTCACCGGATGCAGTTTGCCCTTTTCCAAGTAGAAATCCGTCACGGGGTGCGTCTTCTCGTAATACTCCTCAAAGCGGTGCTTGATGGATTCGAGGTTGTCGTCGGCGCGACCGCTGACCTTGCCGCGTTCCAACATGCGCTCGATGAGCATCTCCTCGGGCACTTCGAGGCTCAAGACACCCGTCAGCGACATGTCGTATTTCTTCAACAGCTCCTCAAGCATTTCGGCTTGGCGCACCGTGCGCGGGAAGCCGTCGAAGAGGAAACCAGCAGTATCGGGGTGGTCGATGAATTTCTTCTCGATGATATGTGCCACGATTTCGTCGGAAACGAGGCCGCCTCCGCCGATGAGTTCCTTTATCTGAAGCCCTAATTCGCTCTCGGCGGCGATTTCCTCGCGCAGAATCTGTCCCGTCGAGATGTAGGTCAGGTTGTATTTCTCGCGCAAGAACTGGGACTGGGTTCCCTTGCCAGCCCCGGGAGGGCCAAATAATATGATGTTTAGCATGGTGTTATTGTTTTAATTCGGAATGCTGAATTCGGAATTCGGAATGAGAGGCGAAGCCTGGCACCGCTTTGCGCTATTCCGCATTCCGCATTCATAATTCCGCATTCTTATTCAATGATTTTATAAATATCTGGTAAATTTCTTCCTTGTTGGTCATAATCCAGGCCGTAGCCCACGATGAAGTCGTTGCCGATGTCCATGCCTTTGTAGTCGATGGGGTAGTCGTATTGGAAGTTGTCGGGCTTGAAGAACAGCGTGGCGATGCGCACGTCGGCGGCCTTCAGGTCGCGGAGCTTCTGGATGGTGTAGCGCATGGTGTGGCCTGTATCGACGATGTCTTCCACGATGACCACATGGCGGCCGTCAAGCGAATGGTCGAGGCCGATGAGTTCGCGGACGACGGAGGTGGTTTCGGTGCCGGCGTATGACGACAGCTTCACGAAACTGATCTCGCACGGGATGGTCAGCCGCTTGAACAATTCGGAAGCGAACATGAACGCGCCGTTGAGCACCACCAGGAACATGGGGTTCAAACCGTCCAAATCACGGTTGATTTGTTCGGCCACTTTTTGGATGTCGGCCTCGATTTTCTCTTGGGGAATATACAGCCCAAATTCCTTGTCTAAAACTTTTACTGTTTTCATTTTCAGTTGGTTGTAGGTTTGTTGCCTTGGTTGTTTGGCGACACAAAAATACAAAATTCAACAATTGTACATGCTTTATACAAAAAAAACGCCCAATAAAGAACCGCCAGCGGTTGGGCTGGCGGTTCGCATAATGGTTTGGATATTCATGGATTCCTAATTTGCCAAAGGACTTCCCCGAAAGACAGGTATTTGTCTAGGGCTGGATCATAATTCAGCACATGGCATTGCCTGTCAACGAGTACGGTCATCGGCATATTGTTTTGATAGTGGTAATCCTTTAGTAAGGCCTTGAACCGTGCGTTGGCAACTATTTTGTCAAGCCCTCTGTATGACGATTGGTTGATGACAATGTTCCGTTCCAATACCGCTTCGGGAATTTCGTTTTTTTTCCCGAAATGGACCAATACAAAACCAATGTCCTCCTTCGGATCGTTCAAGTAGGGAACAACGTTTTCCATGAAGGTTAGCTTACTGGCCTGGCACCATGAAGACCAAACAAAAATGACGGTTGAATCATGGGTGCCGATGACTTCCGGAAGTCTATCCCAACCTTTGCCGTTGGATTGGCTTTGGCCATTTGGCCTGCAAGCCACCAACGCCAAGAGGAAGGACACCGTTAGTACTATGGGAGGTCGTTGCTTCATTCAATGATGATTATCGTTTTTTGGCGGCTCCACTACGATGCCGTTCATTTCAAATATCTTTTAGGATGATTCACATTCAACGGATGGAACTCCGCCATACCGTTGTAAGCCACTGTCCCATCGGGGGAAATGATTGTGAGGTGTGGAAACGCGTTGAATTTCAGCTTTTCCATTACTTCCTCCGCATTGAGTGCCCTCGCCCATTGGAAGGCATAGTCTTGGCTTGTCGTTGTTTCGTAGTGCTTTAGGTCGCTTTCGTTCCTGCTCAAAAAGACAGCGTAAAAAACCTTGTCGGGAGAGTTAGCGTAGGATTCGGCGAGGTCTGAATAGTCTGGCATCTTGGCATGGCTAAAACCACAAGAGGCCGACCAAAAGTAGAGGCCGACCGTCTTGCCACGAAGCGACTCTAACGAAATGGTGTCGTTTTCAGGTGTAACGAATGCACTCTCTAACTCTCCTTGCGTTCCAACCAAAATGGCATGTTCGGAGAAATTCTCACGTTGGATAGCATATATTGACCATGCAGGAATGGCTATCACCGCGATGGCGGACATCAGGCAAACCAAAGCGACAAACGCCTTTTTCTTGGTTTTGCCGTTCCACGATGCGGACATGATGCCCAACACTATCAGCAAGGCACCCGCAACAAGGACGAACATGACCAAATTGACGTAAGGGTTCGCTATGATTATGTAGGAATAGACACCCAAAAATACTAACAGCGAAAGCCAGCTTTGGCGGCGGCTTTGGT
>ONVP01000241.1 GCA_900321315.1 uncultured Bacteroidales bacterium | reverse complement strand
TTAGCGTTGAACAGTTGCAAGAAGCGATGGATAGGCAAACTAACGAAGATAGATTCGTAATTGAATCTTGGGAGATTATGGATGATGCAAACGGCGATATCCCGTTAACTCTGAAACTCGTCATGCTTGATACCGAAAATGAAGTTTCAATTACGACCTACCTTGTAGAACGTTTCGTTGAAAAGTTGTCATACGATAACGTTGTTAACTACTTTATCAGCGATGATTTTGCATCAGGGAATTACTCGTATTACGAATATTCCGATGACAGAAAACTTCATCTCATTACGGTTAAGCACAACAAAGTGTTTTCAATTGAAGAGGTTGAGAATAGCAATAGAGTTCAAAACAGTGGTTACACAGTTACTTGTACTGGTAAGGACTGTAAAGAAAAGGGTTGCGCCATGTACAGGGATGATGATGGTTATTTGGGTTGTACCCCATGTGGAACCAGCAACGGACATTGCACACGAACAGAGTCGTATACATCCAGCCTTGGTCCTTTGTTCCCTAATCGTTAACATCTAAAGTGGCCTAGTAAGGTTGGGCTTTCGTCCAACCTTACTATTATAATTCACCTAAGAATAGTACTATGGAAAACAAGTCATTATTTTTTGTTTTACTAATAATCGTTGTGTGTGTGGTATCTTGTAATAGTTTGCCATTGGACAGCCCCAAAGAAGTAACGATGGAAGAAGCCCAACAAGAGTTTTACAACTGCTCAAAAAGGTTATCAGATGATACAGATTGGATTACCTTCGATAGAGATGTAAAAAGTACGGGTAGCAAACTAACCGTTAGCTATCGCCTCGATACCCTGAATCCAATCCTATACATCGTTTACGACAGTAACAGATATTGCAGAATTGACGAAAACACATTTACTGATATTGACCTATGGAACAATGACATCATCTCTTTCGATAAAGACGAGCCAAATTCTTATCGAGGTTTCAGGGGTAATTCAGAGAACCTGCTATCACATATACCATTCTATTTTCAACGCCCTTTCCCTTCGTTCCAATCAATTTCCGGACTAACGATAGTAAGTTACCACGATACATGCAAGATGGGTAAAACGCAGCGGATTTTCACTGGTTTTAGCGACATCTTTTCAAATACCGATGTCGCTACGAAAAAGCACATTGGATACTCAATAAACGAATGCAACTATTTCATTGATTTAACTACAGGAATGTTAGACAGTCTTGAAACAAAGATTCACACGCAAGACAGTTTAGACATAGCAACCATTACCCAAGCCCCAGTTAAGCAATATGAGGTTTATAGAATAAAAAACATAGACTTGAATGACAAGACCAAATTCTTCGATTCCCTATTTGGTATAGAAACGGCCAACTTGAACAACCTTTATGAAGGCACAATAGTGCATTCACACAACGACTCACTTGTTACTAACGAATTGATGACATTCCCTTTAGAAAGAGTGGATAACACCATAACAAAAATAATAGACTTTGAAGGATGGTTGTTGATAAGCCTTTGGAACTTCAATTGTCCAAGTTGCATCAAAACGCTCAAAAAATTGGGGCACGAGAAAGATTCGATAGGGTACCGCATATTGGAGAAAGAAAGAATAGAAATCCTTGCTGTCAATTATCAATCGGATAATATGGATTTAATTGCCAAAACAGCGAAAAAAACAAACACTTGTGACATTGTCTATTCAGCAAAGGGTCTATCACAACATATACAAATACTACCTACTTTAGGATACTATTATTTGGTTTCGCCAGAGAAAAGCATTGTTTGGCGTTCAAGTTATCTTGGTGACTACTCCGAACTCCTCGAAGCCAAGGCCAACTACGAAAAGCAACGCAAAAGCAAATGAACATGAAGAAAGCCATCATCATAGCAACAATAATACTTGTCGCCACACTTCAAATGTCGGCGCAAGAGGCCGCCGCGCCCAAAATCGCCTTTGAGGAAACGGTGTTCAATTTTGACACCATCATGCAAAACGGCAACGCAGAGCACGTTTTCTACTTCACCAACGGGGGCAACGCGCCGCTGCTCATCATCTCGGCGTTCTCGTCGTGCGGCTGCGTGGTGCCCGAATGGCCGAGGGAACCCATCGCGCCCAAGGCCAAGGCGAGCATCAAGGTGAAATACAACACAAGCAAGACAGGCCCGTTCACCAAGGCCATCGTCGTGAAGACTAACGACACGGAAACTCCAAAAACAGTGCTGCGCATCAACGGCACGGTGGTGGAGCCGCCGAAGGAGAAGGACTGAGCGCCCCGTCGGGGCGCAACATACCGTAACCGTAGGCCGGCGACCTACGGCAGCAGCCCGGCAGGCAACATCGGGTACGCCAACAGCGGCAGCCCTACAACCGGCGGACACACGCGGTGTGTCCCTACAGTCCCTCCCCAAAAAATCTCCCAAAAAAACTTGCACAATTGGTTTTTTTGTTTTTTCTTTGCAACCTGAAACGAGAACGACCCATGAAACGCAGAGCAGAAATACTGTCCCGTTTCCTCCGAGCCGCTGTCGCGAGATGGATGCTCACAGGCGTTGTATTTTCTCTGCCAACACCCATCCAACAATCTGATAATCAACAGATTATGGAGATTTTACGATTATGTGGAAATTTGTGACAAGACGCATGGACGGCAATCATGGCGCCTTGCCACCGAACTCAGCCGGCTGGGGAAAAACAAGTTCATCCGGCCCGCCGCCTCGCCATTACACACGCTTGCCGTTGGCGGGGCGAATCCGAAACATAGGCGGTGAGACAACACGACACCCCCGAATCATGTTTGGCAAAACGAGGAGGGAAGCGCATGGAGCCATAAAAAAGTACGAAATACAAATAATAAATAAAATGAAGAATATCGTAAAAGGATCAATGTTTGTCCTGATCATAATGGGTTTCATTAGTCTGGTATCATGTAAAAAAGAAAAGCAGTTTAGTTGCGACCCAGAAATCAACAGATGGGCGAAAGAGAATGCTGGAAGATTTCAAGACATTACTCGCGAAAAGTTGGCAACTCTTCCTTTAGCACTTGCTCAAGCGGCTTATCGCACACTTCCCCCAGAGAAAAAATTCGAGCTTTGGAACGAAAAACTTGACATTGTGTACTCACTGTGGGATGCTCCTGTTCGTGAGATGATTGACGACATGAGAACCCATTTGTCTGTCGATTGGTTTGACCCGAATACAGGTGCTATCGACCATGACTACATCAACGTTTGGGAAAAAACCATGTTGACGGAATGGATGGATACAACCAACTATGTTCTAAGCTTTTGCATGATCTACACAGAGAAAGAGTTGGATGTGATAGAGAAGTCTTCGGTCCAAGTCGAGTACTCGTGGGCCAATGTACCTTCAGAGCTTACGGAAAAATACCAATCTGCCAAAGCTCCTCCCGGTGGGGGTGGAGGCACAGGCCCTTGTAAATGTAAATGGCACTCTTATTGCTCCAAAGGAGAGAAATGCATAGATGACAATTGCAATAAGACTTTAGAGGGTTGTGGATGGGGATGGCTGGAACCCTGCTACAAGATTTGCCAAAAAGTTGGCAATGAGTACTAAAAGGGAATAGCATGGGAAAAAACACCGAAACCAACAAGAAATTGCTCTACGCCATTTATGCGGCTGTAGGCATTTATGTGGCTGTGATGTATCTGTTGAGTGCCTTTCGCGATGACTATCATTCCTATAGTATAATGATGAACCTTGCCCTCGCTTTTGGCCTTTTCTCGGGTATCGTTTCCGTTGAGGCCGACAAGGCGAAACGATGGTTTGTTCCCAAGTTTTTGGGAGTCTTGTGGATTGCTGGAGTTGCAGTCGATTTTGTGTTTGCTTCAAAAACGACTACATGGGACGGAAACCATATCGTCAGAGACATAACCTTTCTCCTTTTTT
>ONVP01000363.1 GCA_900321315.1 uncultured Bacteroidales bacterium | reverse complement strand
AAAGCATTATCATAAAAGAATCGTGATGAACCTCTTGACCATAGCCATCATCCTATCCATTGTTCTTGCCTTCGTGTTCACCTTCCTGAACGGCATGAACGACGCGGCCAACTCCATCTCGACCATCATCGCCACCAAGGTGATGAGTCCGGTGCAGGCCATCATTTGGGCCTCGTTCTGGGAGTTTACGGCCTTCATCATCATACGCTTGGTGCTCAACCAGCAGTTTGCCGTGGGCAACACCATGGCCAACTTCGCCGACCAAAACGTCATCACACCTTATTTGATATTGTCGGCGCTCATGGGCGCGGCCATTTGGGTGATGGTGTGCACCCGAAACGGAATGCCAATCTCCACCTCCCATGCCCTCATCGGCGGCATCATCGGGGCGGCATGGTTTGTGAACGGAAGCGCGGTGCTGCACTTCAAGCCCATACTTATCACGCTGGCTTTCATCGTATTGTCGCCGCTTATCGGCTTGTTCTTGGGTTTCTTTCTGGAGTGCATTTTCCTGCGTGTGTTCAAGAACAGTCAACGCAAACGTGTCGACAAAATCTTCAAGGTGCTGCAGCATTTCTCGACGGCGGCCTTCTGCATCGGCCACGGCTCCAACGATGCGCCCAAGACCATGGGCATCATCGCCATATTGATGGCCAGCGTGTTCACCACGCAAGGCATATCGCCCGAAACCAAGGAGTTTATCGGGATGTTTTACGACAGCACGAAAGACTTCCATATCCCTGACACTCTGGCTGTTGCCTGTTACATCATCATGTCGTTGGGCATCCTGATTGGCGGCAAGAACGTCATCAAGACCATGGGTGGCGGCCTGGCCAAGATTACGCCGGTGCGCGGTTTCTCGGCTGAGTTCGCGGGAGCCACTACTTTGATAGCCACCTCATTTTTGGGCATTCCTGTCAGCACGACGCACACCATCACAGGTGGTGTCATCGGCGTGGGCCTTACTGACGGCGTGAAGTCCGTCAAGTGGGTCACGGCGCGTCGCATCGTACTCTCATGGATCCTCACCATCCCCGTTCCGTTGGTCATCAGCGGTGTGCTTAATCTGTTGTTCAACCTCCTAATGCATTGATTATGAGCCTCAACAGTTTCTTCCAGTTTTTCGTCTCGAAGGAAACCAAGTTCTACCCGCTCTATATGAGGCAGGCCGAATATATCGAGAAGGCTTCCAAGTTGCTGCGACAGATGATTTCTGAAACCGACCTGCAACAGCTTGAAAACCAGAAGAAAGAAATCAAAGCCTGCGAAACGGGCGGCGACCAAGTGCTTCGCGACTTTTATTCCCAATTGTTCAACACGGTGCTCACGCCTTTCGAGCGTGAGGACGTGCACGAATTGGCCGAGATGATGGACAACCTACTCGACCGCATCGACGACTCGGCCAACATCATCCTCACGCGACGCTTCACCGATGTTGACAACGACCTCACCACCATGACGACCAACATCATGTTTGCCGCCGAAAGCCTTTGCGCCATCATCCGCGACCTTGAAAAGATGAACAATCCCGCCAAACGCCGAGAAATCAATCGTTTGTGCCACGAAATCAAGACGTTGGAACACGACAACGACGAGCTGTACGGCAACTACATCAGCAAATTGTTCAAGCAGAGCTACAGCCTCACCGATATCATCAAGCGCAAAGACCTCGTGCAAGTGCTCGAAAATACCACAAACTCAGCGAAATATATATCGGACAAAATTAGAAGTATTATTAGTAAGTTATGAGTTAAACGGCCCCTGGCCTTTGGCAGTTCATGAAAAAAGAGAACCCTCTTCCTCGTAAAAGCTGCCAAAAGCAAGTAGCCAATAGCCAACCGTCGCCAAGACAATGCAACAACAAACAACAAAACCATTATGAGACAAATTATCAACAGTCTGTTAGACAACGATTTATACACATTCAGCGTATGTTACGCCTACCTTCAGAAATTCCCGCGCACCATTGGGCAATACACTTTTGTGGACCGCAACAACACGGTCTATCCCGATGGCTTCGCCGACAAGTTGAGGGAACAGTTCAAGGCCATGGAGAACCTTGGCATCTCCAAGGAGGAAGCGCATTTCATGAAGCGCAAATGCTACTATTTCCCGCTATGGTTTTTCACCTTCTTGAAGGGTTTCCACATGAAGTCGTCGGAGGTGGAAGTGAGCCAAGACGCTGAAGGTCACCTTCATA
>ONVP01000242.1 GCA_900321315.1 uncultured Bacteroidales bacterium | reverse complement strand
TATTCCGAGGAAATCATCAACCGATATTTGATTGAGCATTTCAACCAGATTTACCGAGGCCGCCAAGTGCGCTACATCGACTCCATCCAAAGCGCCATCAACCGCGCATTGCCCGACATCAAGTCGGACTATGTGAGGAACCACATCCGCTACAAACTGGCTGCCATCCGCCTGACCGTCAGCGCCGACGGCGGGAAGAAAGTGGTATCGGAAGGCTACGACCGCCAGCCCGTGCTTTACACCCAATCGGCCTACATCGACTTGTTCAAGGAGCTGTTCAACAACCAATTCAGCAAGCCGCCATACGGGCTTCATTCCCTCAACGCGGCCTTCGCCAACGGCCCTTCCTCCTTCATGAAATACTTGGAGACCGACCCTTTTATGACGCGCAACCCGCAGCTTGCCGAACTCGTCGCCATCTATAACTTGCAGAAACTTTGCTATGGCGACCACTCGACGCGCAAGGCCGCAACAAAGATGCTCAACCACATCAAGGAAACGACCCGATACACCGAGCACAAAACCATCGTCGGGAACTTTTTCAGCAAGTTCAACCGGCTTGCATCGGGTGCAGATGCCACCGACTTTACATTGAAAGACGCTGACAACCAAGACATAAGACTTTCCGATTTCAAAGACCAATATGTGTTGCTCCAGTTTGTGGACGGACAATCGCCCGTCGGCGAGCAGCAGTTCTCGAGCCTGCGCGAATTGCATTACCAATGGCAGGGACAAGTCCAAATCCTCACCATCGCCATCCGCGACAAGATGGACTACTACAAAAAGCAATTTACTGAAAAACAGTATGATTGGCCGCTGCTCAACTTGGGCAACAACATTCTTTTGCTTGAAGCCTACAACGTACGCACCTTCCCTGAATACGTCCTCATCAGGCCCGGGACAAAAATCGAGCAAAGTCCCGCACCCACGCCCGACGGCAACTTGGATGCCTTGGTCGGGAAACTGGTCCGGTGATTCAAGACCCAAAACCACAAAATTTCGGCGGAAACGAGATTCGTTTTGCCAAATGCCGTATCTTTGCCCTCACAAACTGCAAGCAATGACCTATCCGACCCCACATCTGCGCATCGCTGTGCTGATTCCATGCTACAACGAGGCCGCAACCATCGGCGAGGTGGTGGCCGGCTTCAGGAAAGCCCTTCCCGAAGCCGTCATCTATGTTTACGACAACAACTCGACCGACGGCACAGCCCAAATCGCTGCCGAGGCTGGCGCTGTCGTCAGGCATGAGCCGCGACAGGGCAAAGGCAACGTGGTCAGGCGAATGTTCCGCGAAATCGACGCCGACATCTATCTCATGGCCGACGGCGACGGCACCTATCCCGCACAAGCTGCCACGGAGATGGTGAAACCCGTAATGGAAGGCCAAGCCGACATGGTCATTGGCGACCGCCTCTCCACCACCTATTTCTCGGAGAACAAACGCCCGCTACACAACGTGGGCAACAAGCTTGTGCGCAGCCTCATCAACCGCCTATGGAATGTCAGGATTCACGACATAATGACGGGCTATCGCGCTTTCAGCCGTAGGTATGTCAAGTTGTTTCCCGTCATGTCGGAAGGCTTCGAAATCGAAACCGAGATGACCATCCATGCTTTGGACAAGCGCTTCAGCATCGTGGAAAAACCCGTCGAATACAGCGATCGGAAAGGTGGCGAATCGAAACTCAGCACTGTGAAAGACGGTTTTAAGATACTGAAAATCATCTTCTCACTGTTCAAGGACTATCGCCCGATGCTGTTTTTCGGCCTCATGGCGGCAGTGCTGCTCGGCGTATCGCTGATTCTGTTCGTCCCCGTTTTGGTGGAATACATGAAAATCGGCTTAGTGCCCCGTTTCCCCACCTTGATTACTTCGGGATTCCTCGCCATCGCCGGACTGCTGTCCTTCTTCACCGGCCTTTGCTTGGACACCATCGGCAGCAACGACAGGAAAAACTTCGAACTCCGCCTGATTTCCTTTGAAAATGAAGAACATCACCAAGTATAGCAAGGTCTTTTTGCTGCTCGTCGCGCTTTATTTCGCGTTTGGGGTCGTGTCGAGCTGCCTTCCCGACCGCAGCATCAAGCGGCACATTGCCGAATCGGCACCCGTCATCGCCGCCGAGGGCCTCTATCCCAAGGCCATCCTCAGTGTGGAGCAATGCCAGACAGACAACTTCACCGACGCCCTGATTATGAACCAGATATACAGCATCGATCGTCAGCATCCGGTGAAATCCGCCATGCGAATGACCCGCATGAGCGAGAAAGGCCGCGATTGGGACCAGACCGGCCTCTTGCTCCGCACGGTGAACGGCGAAACGCTTAAAGAGCAGCATTATGCCCGCTATTGGCATGGCAGCTCTTTCCTCTATCGGCTGCTTTTCCTCGTGATGGACTACACCACAATGAGGTTTATCCTATTCATTGTCAGCTCAATACTGATTTTGGCGTTGGCATTGTCCTATTATCGACAAGCAGGCAGGGCCAAAACCCTCGCCCTAAGTGCCGGCTTTCTTCTGGCTTACGGTTTCGTGACGCAGTTTTCCTTGCAGTTTTTTCCTGCTTTGGCAATCACGCTCATTGGCAGTACCATAATCGTAAGACGCTATGAATCAGACAATTTTGGATTACTTTTCTTCATTATCGGCTCTCTTGTCTGCTATTTCGACCTGCTCACCACGCCTTTGCTGACTTTGGGCATACCCTTGGCCGTTTGGCTCTCCCTGAACAAGGAAAACTGCTTTGACTTAAAGCATAATATTCTGAGAACCATACGCTTCACCTTGCTTTGGGGAGTTGGTTTCGCCCTGACATTCTTCGCAAAATGGGGCTTGGCTACCCTCATCTTGGGCCAGAACATCTTCGCCGATGCCTACGAAGTGAGCCTCTACCGCATGGAGGCCGAAGAGTTCACCCGCTGGGATGCCGTCACAAAGAACTTCGGAATGCTCAACCTTGGATTCATTGGCATCGTTGCTGCTGTTTATCTTCTTTTCAACTTAATGAAACACAAGATTTTAGATTACAAAAAAGCCATCCTCTTTCTTCTCATCGGCCTTGCACCCTACGCATGGTATTTCATTCTGGCCAACCACAGCTACCAACATTGGTGGTTCACCTACCGTCTGCAAGCCGTCACAATCGTATGCTTGCTATTCTTGCTTTGTGACGGATTTTTCGTAAAATGGAAAAGTCCTTCTCGGACAGTAATGGCAACTACACATGCAACACAAACAAGTTAAAATCAGCCTATTACAAAAAAAACACCGCAGAACAGCCAACTTTTTACAGCCAAATTCACATGGTTTGGCAGATTTTTTGCATCTTTGCACCCGAATTTCATAATTATCAATCCGAAAAAACATCGAAAATGAAGAAGACCATCATTCTTTTAGCCTTGGCGCTTTGCTTTGGCGGCAGGGCTTTCGCGCAAGAAAGCAACAACCAAGCGTATGACCTCGTTTTGGGCGACACGTTGATTTGGCAGCCTTTCGACGCTTGCGACAACACTGGTTACAGCATCACCAATCCCCGTGCTATCGGCTTCACGATGCTGGGCTTTGGCGACCGCGTCCAAATCGTCGGCCTGCAATTAGGCTCTGGCAGCGTGTCGGCAAAATGCGGCGATGTCATAGCCGTTGCCATCGTCAATGTAATCGAGCCGTATTCCGAACCCGTTCCCGTAGCCAAGCCCGTCAAGCCCCAAACCCTGCCGTTCACTTCCACCTACCGTTTCAATCCCCCTACCGACAATTTCTTCATCACCTTCACCGACCCGGGCAACCACAGCCGCGAAACTTGGGCCAAGATTGGTGTGGAAGAAGCCTACAACAACGGCCACGGCACCGACCGCTGGTGGAGCCTAAAGACGGGCGAAAACT
>ONVP01000245.1 GCA_900321315.1 uncultured Bacteroidales bacterium | reverse complement strand
ATGAAAAACCTTTACAAATCCGCATTGTTGCAAATCGGAACTTTGGGCGGTGGCAACCACTTCATCGAACTGCAACGTGCAGCCTCTGATGATGCCTTGTGGATTATGATTCACTCCGGTAGCCGTAACATCGGCAAGAAAATCGCCGACCAATACGGTAAAATCGCCAAACACTGGAACAAGTTGTGGTATTCTGAAACCCTCCCAGGGCTGGAGTTCCTGCCCATCGAAACCCAATATGCCAAGGACTACTTCAACGAAATGAAGTACTGTGTCGCTTTTGCCTTGGCCAATCGTCAGCTGATGATGAGCCGCATTTGCGACATCATCCGCAAACAGGTTAGGTCGGCCACCTTTGAGCCGATGATCAACATCGCCCACAACTATGCTTCATGGGAACATCATTTCAACAAGGATGTCATCGTCCATAGGAAAGGTGCCACTCGCGCCTACAAGGGTGAAATAGGCATCATCCCTGGCTCTATGGGTTCCCACTCTTATATTGTGGAAGGCTTGGGCAATCCCGAGAGCTTCATGAGCTGTTCCCATGGCGCAGGTCGTGTGATGGGTCGCAAAGAAGCCATCCGCAAACTCAGCCTTCAAGATGAAATTGATTTCATGAACCGTCAAGGCATCGTTCATCCCATCACGGAACAACGTCAACTTGACGAAGCACCCAGCGCCTACAAGGACATCGACATCGTTATGCAAAACCAAGCAGACCTTGTTCGTCCCATTGAAACACTTTACCCCATTGCCGTAATCAAAGGATAATTCAAACTGTTATGAACAACGAAAACACCATGCAACAAATCATCCTCACACACTTGGAAGAGGTTGAGCGACAAAACAATGTGAAAGTCTTGCTTGCCGTGGAATCAGGAAGCAGGGCTTGGGGCTTTCATTCTGTTGAAAGCGACTGGGATGTCCGTTTCGTCTATGTCCACAATCTTGATTGGTATTTGAAAGTGAACGAAGGGCGCGATGTCATTGAGCACATGTACGACGATGATGTTGACCTTGTAGGATGGGATTTGCGAAAGACTTTGCGGTTGTTCCAAAAGTCGAACCCCACGCTGATGGAATGGCTTCATTCTCCAATTATCTATCGTGCCGATGAGGTTTTCCTGTCAAGAATGAGAGGGTTAGAGCCTGACTTTTTCAACCCTATCAAGGTCATGTACCATTACGGAAGTATCTATATCAAGCAGGACAAACGTTATCTGCAAAACGCGGCCTATCCGCTCAAGCGTTTCCTCTATTATTTGCGAGGCATCCTGGCATGTCGTTGGGTTGAAGAAAGGCAATCCATGCCGCCCGTGCTGTTCATCGACTTGGTGAACGGAACCGTAAAAGAAGAAGCCATCCGTCAGAAAATCCAAGAACTGCTTGCGCTGAAAAAGGCGAGCAAAGAGAACGACCATAAAGAAGTGGATTCCGACCTCGTTGAATATGCCCGCCATTGGGCTGATTATTATACGGAACGTGTAGGCACATTCCGTCCAGAGCATGAAAAGACTTCCTCTGAAGCGCTGGATTCCATCTTGTTTGATATGGTTATGCTTCACACAAAACATTAAATCCCATCGAAGGCGACAGCCCTGCCTTCTTAATCCTTTTCAGGGGTAGCTACGGTGAAGAGTGATGGGATTTTTACCATCCCCTACCCCAATTTTTCTCCGAAAATAATTAGTAAATATATTTACTATAAGTATTTTTACTATTTTTGCCGCCGAAATGAATTTGAAAACGATTAAAAACTCACAAAAATGAAACACAATTTTCGTTATTTCATCGGAATGCTGGCAATAGCTATTCCATTGTGTATCAGCGCACAAGAAAACAAAGAACTGAATGACCTCAAGGGCAAGGTGGACCGTATGCCCAAGATTTCGGGCTTCGTGCAAGGCCTCTACCAAGGCAACTTCGACAATGATTTCAACCTCAAGGACAACACCTTCAGGATGCGCCGTGTGCGTCTGTCGGTGGACGGCGCCCTTGCCAAAGGCCTGACTTACAAGGTACAAGCCGATTTCCTCAACTCCCCTGTCCTTGTGGACGCCTACCTGAAATACAAGGTCTGCGACGAGTTCGCCATCCAAGCCGGCCAGTTCAAGACCCCATTCACGATAGAAAGTCCCATCAACCCCGTCAATCTCGAAATCTTCGACTACGGCGAGAATGTCCAGAAACTCGGCGGCTACAGCGACGTGTGCGGCGTGGGCAAGCTGGGCCGCGACATCGGCGTGATGGCCACGGGTAACCTCTTCCCCGTCGAGTTGCGAAACGGCGAGAAATTCGGCCTCGTGGACTACAGCATCGGCGTGTTCAACGGCAACGGTATCAATGTGGTGGACAACAACAACCACAAAGATATTGTGGGTCGCTTGGACTTCCATCCTTGGGTGAAAGCCTTGACTCTGAGCGGTTCGTATTACTATGGCAACTATTACAAGGACGAAGAAAACAACGGCATCCGTAACCGTTGGACTGCCGGTGCCCAGTACAACGACGGCAAACTCGTCCTCCGCGGCGAATACATCAGTGGCAAAACAGGACATGCTCAAACCGTCATCCCCGAAGACTTTGGCTATTTCAACAGCAATGGTTATTATGCCGTGGCTGGCTACAACTTCGCCCTTGGCAAAGATAAGAGTCAGAAACTGATGCCCGTCTTGCGTTACGAACACTTCACCCAAAACGATGCTATCGAAAAAGGCGGCACGAATTGGTACACCGCTGGCATCAACTACTGGCCGCTGAAGTCTGTCAATTTCAAGATTGACTATTCATTGGTTGAACAAGACTTTGGCGAAAAGACCTATTCACACCGCATCGTCGGCATTTTGAGTTATAAGTTCTAAACTAAATCACCTTGAAAGGAACTATGAATGACACGAATTTAATGATTGTCAGAATTATGCAGCCAAGGCTGAGAATGGCTACGAATCGTCAAGATAGCAATTCGTATTCATTAGCAACGAAGTTGCCAAATTCATTCGTAAACAATCAGTAGTATTCGTGCAATTCGTAGCTAATCAACAAACTCTCAAAACAATGGCAAACAACACATCTAATCTCTGGAAAAAAGAAGACTGGTTAGCCGTTTGGATCGGCTTCATCGTCATCGCAGTGGCTTGCATCGCCGTCCTTACAGGTTCGTTCGACTTCTCCGCCGCCAAGTTCGGCACCTGGCATTGGTGGGAGAACGTGGAAGCGAAGAAATCCTTGGGCGCACAATTCAACGGAGAGTTTTGGGTCAAGCTGCTCCGCACCTTCTTGGTGACGGGCATCCTGTTTGGCCTCGGCATCAAGCTGCAAGGCGAAAAAATCGGCAAGTTCATCCCTGCCTTCGTCGTGCTGTTCCTCATTTGCATCGTCGTGAGGATGATCAGCGCAGAATTCACCCTCAAGATGTACCTCGAATGGGCTTTCTGGGCCTTGCTCATCGGCCTGCTCATCTCCAACACCGTAGGCACGCCCGAATGGCTGAAACCCGCCATCCGCACGGAGTTCTACATCAAGACGGGCTTGGTCATCATGGGCTTCTCGGTGCTGTTCAGCAACATCGCCAAGTTCGGCCCTTACGGACTCGGCATCGCATGGATTGTCACCCCCATCGTCATCATCTTCATGTGGTGGTTCGGCACCAAGGTTTTGAAAATCGACAACAAGCCGTTGGTCATGACTCTGTCAGCCGCCACTTCGGTGTGCGGTACCAGCGCGGCCATCGCCACGGGTGCGGCTTCCAAAGCCAAGAAGGAAGACCTCTCGTTGGCTATCTCCATCTCCATCATTTTCACCAT
>ONVP01000246.1 GCA_900321315.1 uncultured Bacteroidales bacterium | reverse complement strand
TCCCGCCCTGCGGAATGTACAATTTTGCGTTGTTCTCGTTGAACACGAATTTGGGCAATTGGTCGCCAGCGTTGAAGCTGACGATGGCCTTGTCGAGGACTGCGGTCGTTGAGCTTGTCGAAACGCCGCCCTCGGGTTTGTTACTATTACGTGTCGGCCCTTCGACAGGCTCAGGGGCCTCAGGGGCCTCAGGGGCCTCAGGCTCAGGGGCCTCAGGGTCCGCAAGCTCAGGAGCCTCAGGGGCCTGAGTTAATACGATGCTCATGTTCCCTTGGCGTGGCCCGGCCTCAGGCGCGGCGCGGCTGAAAGTGACGCTCTCGTTTGCGCCGTCGGCTTTCACCATCACGCCGGTGCAGGCGGGAATAGCCGTTTCCGACGAAACCGCCACCGGCTCGATGCCCGTGCCGTCGGCGTTCATGGTGTAGTAGCTCCTGTTGGCGTATGCCGCCACAGGGAACGGGTTGCCCACGAGGTTCCAGCCGCGCATGGCGGTGCTGGGATTGTCGTCGGTGCAGGCCAGCGGCACTTCTTGTGTCTCCGCCTCGTTGTAGGTGCCGGCGAAAATCAAGGTCTGCTCTTCTTTGGTGGCGTAGAGATAACCTTTGCCGTTCTCTATTGTAAAGACATAGGGATCGGCTTTGTAGTTGCGCCATTCCAATTCCTCGCTTTGGTCGAAGCGGTAGAGGTCATAATAAATCGAATACAGGTCGCTTGGGACAAGGTTGCCCACCTCCATGGCCCTCATGCTTCCCATAACGGGCGAGGCGATGAGCCGCCAGCCCGCGTCGGTGCTTTCGCCGTAGCCCGGCACGGTGAGGGCCAAGGCCAAATCACCAAGGATGGTGACGTTCATGTTGGGCATGACAAGCGTCCATCCATCGCCGTTTTGAACGAGTTCATCCAATACAAAACCCCCTACAAAGGAATAATAGCCGTGTTTGGGGACATAACCAACTGGTGGTGTGATACTTATCGTTATGCTTTCATTTTTTCCCGCATAAATAACGCCGTTGTAAACCAAGCCAGGGGTGTCTATCAAGCCGATGGCAAGGCCGCTCTCGCCGCTGACGGTGTAGCCCCGCATGGCCTGTCCCGCCACGTCGCTGCCATTGATGCCGCCCACGTTGCAAGCACCGGCATAGTAGCTGTTGCTCACGTTGCTCAGGTTGCCCGCATCCTTATAGCCAGCAATGCCGCCTATTTGGTAATTGCTGCCGAGGCTGGTGACGACGGAGCCTAAGTTCAGGCAGTTGCTTAACTTGCCTATACTTTGTCCTACTATGCCGCCAACCGGATAGCGGCCGCTGACGCTTCCTTCATTGACACAATCCTTGACTATCTTCCCGTAAGCCAATTCGCCTGCGATGCCGCCAGCCGTAGAATTGCCATTTTCCACACTGCCATAGTTGATGCACCCGCTCACTTCTTCACCATACATATATCCCACGATGCCGCCGCTGCGATTTGTGTCGGAGTAAACATCGGCGCGGTTTTGGCAGTTGGCTATGCTACCATCAAATTGCAGCAAGCCCACGATGCCGCCAGCATTAGAGTATGCCCGGATTGCAACACCCTCGGCAGTGCCGCAGTTGATTACAGTGCCATGACATCGTGCCGCAATGCCGCCAACATAATTAGCTCCTTCGATGGAACTGCCCTCGCCCAAGGTCAGCCCGCTGACACTACCGCCTGCCCCGATACATCCAAAAAGGGCTTGGGAATCATCGTTCGCTTGTATCACCACGTTGCTGACACTACCGCCTGCCCCGATACATCCAAAAAGGGCTTGGGAATCATCGTTCGCTTGTATCACCACGTTGCTGATGCTGTGGCCGTTGCCGTTGAACGTACCCTTGAATTGGTAATCGACTGTGCCAATGGTCACGTAGGGCTTGCCGCTATAGTCGAGGTCGGCATCCAGGCGGAAGAACACGCCGCTTTGGTCGTTTCCGCTGTTCACACTGGCGGCCAACTGGTCGAGGTGGCCGGTGGTGAGGATGAGATAGGGTTTTGCTTCCGTTCCAAAGCCGGGCCACATGTCGGGTGTCATGATGGAGTACAGCCTTGTCACTGTTCCGCCAAAGCTGCCCAAGCCGTTGATGGTCAGTGTGTAGATTCCGGGGCTGACGGGGTTGGCGGGCGAAATCACCTCGTAGTCAATGCCCTCGGTGAGCGTCACGGGTGTTCCGTCCTTGGTGTCGGTGACGGTAACGGTGGGCACCTGCGCACTGCCGTCGTAATCAAACGACTCTTGGCTGAGCGACACGCTGACCCACTGGCTGTAGCCGATGTCGCGCACAGGGTTTGATGAGGTCACGGTAACATTTTCGGCGGGCATCGTGATTTCGATGTCGTTGCCGGTTGGCTGCTGCACGCCGTTCAGGTAGAACCGAACCAGATAGCCCTCCGGCGTTCCGCTGTCGGGGTAAAGGTTGAGGATAATCTGCCTACCTGCGGCATAATAGTTCTGCCCTTCAAAATCAGCCGTCGGGTTAACATTTACGATGCCTTGGCTTGAGCCAGGCTGCCCGACACCGTAGAGGGTGCAGTAGCCGCCCGTGTAGCAGTCTTCGAGCACGTTTCCTGGCCAATTGAAGTTGAAATCGCCCACAATGCCGCCCACATTGCTGCTGCCACTGACGGCACCGTAGTTCTTGCAGTTGCGGATAGACTGCCCATCCGAGAGAATCTCCCCCGCGATGCCACCGACGTATTTCACGTTGGAATACCCGTTGTTGGTCACGGTGGCTGCATTGGTGCAGTCGCGAATCTCGCATCCGTCTTCAAAATACACGTTGTTACTGCTTCCAATGATGCCGCCGATTCCAATGCTTTGGTATGCAGTGGCAGCGATGGTCACGGTCTTTTCCACATGGCAGTTGATGATGTTGCAGACTCCAACCATACCCGCAATGCCGCCCACTACCCGCAATGCCGCCCACAAAAAGTTTCCCTTCGATTCGGCTGTTGCCTCCAAGCGTCAGGTTCTTCACCGTGCCGTAGTCGAGGCAGCCGAACAGGCCGATGTTACTTGTGCCACCCACCCGCACGTTCAGGATGTGGTGGTTGTCGCCGTCGAAGGTTCCACGGAAATAGGTGTCGTTCCCGTCGAGCCACGCTCCGCCGATGGGATTGAAGTTTATTCCGCTGAAATCGAGGTCGTTGTCCAGGCGGAAGTACTTGTCTATATAGTCGTTTCCGCTGTTCACGCTGTCGGCCAATGCCAGCCAGTGGTCGGTGGTGGCGATGATGTAGGGGTTGTGGTACGCGCCCGTTCCTCCTCCGAACTGGGCTTGTGCTATCATGCTGAAAGCAAACAAGTTAAAGAGAATCAAGGCAATCATGGGCGCCTTTGCATTTTGATGTAAGTTTTTGTCCATGGTTAGGGTTGATTGTTTAAGTGTATGAAATACAAGATTTTTTTTTGCGGGGCAAAGATAGGAAAAATTCCGTTTTTTTCATGGTTATTTGATGCGTGGAAGGAAAAACGTCCCGATTTCCTCTTCCTTCATGCTGCGGAAACCGTATTGGTGCACCACATTCCCGTTGTCAAGAAACACGAGGAGGGGGAAGTTGCCATTGGTGATTTTCAGCAAGTTGCGGACATCCTCAAACAACACACTGCGGTAGCGCGCCGACTGTGAACGCTCAAAAAAGCGCTCAATGCCTTCCCTACTGCCCATGAAGACAAATGTGATGTTTTCTGCCGGGAAGCCATAGAACTGCTGCATCAGCGAGAGCTTGTGTGCGGCCATTTGGCAATAGTCGCAACCCGTTAAGAAAAAGCAGATTACCTCTTTTCCATCGGTCAGGTTGAGGCTATCCAGAGGCGGGTTGGAGAGCGCCTCGCCGAACAATTCCATTTGCAGGTTGTGCTCGGGTTTGTAGCTCGGCGTGAAGTTGTCGGGCGGCGAAACCACGAAAACCGCAATGGTGGAGGCCATCAGCGCGAAGCAGAAAATCAAGATGCGGAAGGGCGTTTTCCACTCTTTCGCCTTGTAAACCAGCATGAAAAGCCCCATCAGCACCCCATTTTTCAGGATGCTCTGCTTGGGGTCGAACCGCAAAACATCGCCGAAACAGTGGCAGTTGTCGGTGCGCCCAATGGCTATCGCGTATAATAATAATAAGGTGTAGCCCACCAGCATCGCCATGCTTCCCCACCAAATCGGCTTGTGCAAACAATTGAAAACCAACATTATGCCAAGAACCAATTCCACGATGATGGCCGCACGTGCCACCAAGAAGCTGAAGTTGAGGCTGAAGAAATGGTAGCTGTAGATGTAAAGCTCGAAGCGGTCCATGTCGAGTATTTTCAGCACGGCGGAAACGATGAAGACGCTGCCGAGCAGCACCTTCAGCGCAATGGGAAACCATGTTTTGGCGTTGTTCATGGGGTAAAACTACAAAAAAGCGCACATCTGTGGACGTGCGCCCTGAATGTCAGGCTGTTTCGTCATTTGTTGAAAAAGTCCTCCCACCACTTGTTTTCCTCGCCGGTGGCTTCGTATTTCGACACTTCGCTGCACACCACTTGCGGGCGACCCGAAATCTCCTTTGCCTTTTCCTTGCAAGTGCCGCTTTCGAGAACGTAGAACTCGTCGCCAAGCTCCACCACTTCCTCGTTCTGTATCATCGTGCAACGGCAGTATCTTGTTTTCTTGCAGGAAGTTGAGGCCAACAACAGCAGGCAAAGCAACCATGGGAAATATCTTTTCATTTTGCTCAATTTTGAGGCAAAAATACACATTATTTTGACACATTGCATGATTTTTCCTAAATTTGTATGCCTCAACAAAATGGCAACAACCATGCACAACATTGATATTCAACAAGATTTGGAGAAATTGGCCGTTGGATGCGGTTTGAAACCATTGCAGACGGTCGCTCTTGCGCAGTCAGGTTCCTCGCGGAAGTATTTCAGGATTTTCACCGAAACCGGCACATTCATAGGCACATACAGCACCAATATTGAAGAAAACGAAGCCTTCTTCCATTTCAGCCGGCATTTCAAGGAACGCGGCCTCAACGTGCCCGAGGTGCTGGCCGTCGGCGAGGCGCGAACCTGCTACCTGCAAAGCGACCTTGGCGACGACAACCTTTTCTGCCACGTGCAAAAATCGCTGGCGGCGCATGGCAGCCTCTTGGCGAGCCTAAGCGCCACGACCTGCTTTGGCGAAAATGTGGTGAGGCTCTACAAAAAGGCTTTGAGCCATTTGGCAAAATTCCAATACATTGGCAACCAAGGACTTGACTACACAAAAGCCTATCCCTCCGCCTGCTTCGACCGTCAGGCCATCCTCGACGACCTCAACTATTTCAAGTACTGTTTCTTGAAGCCGCACGAGGAAATCGGGTTCAACGAAACGCGCTTGAATGCCGACTTCTCCCGACTCGCCGACCTCGTCAGCCAAGCGCCATGCGAGTTTTTCATGTACCGCGACTTCCAGTCGCGCAACATCATGGTCAAAGACGACGATTTGTATTTCATTGATTTCCAAGGTGGAAGAAAAGGCCCACTGAACTACGACGTGGTTTCGCTGCTCTATCAGGTGAAGGCGCAGATGCCACAAGCCATCCGCGACGAACTCATCGGACACTACAAGCAAGAGTTGTCGCAATACCTTGACCCAAAGGAGGTTGGCTTCGACAAATTCCAGCCCTACTTTGTATATCTCCGCCTGATGCAAGTGCTTGGCGCATACGGTTTCAGAGGCTTGGTGCAGAGAAAGCCGCACTTCATCGAGAGCATCCCTTACGCACTGAAAGAGTTGAAGGCATGGAACGAAAAACACCCTTTAAACAATTACGCTGAACTCCAAAATGTCATCTCGCAACTTTCCACGCTTGACTACCCACTCCCAACCTCTCCCCTGGCTCCACACAACGCTCAACTCACCATCACCGTGAACAGCTTCTCGTTCAGGAAAGGCTATCCCGCCGACTTCAGCGGCAACGGCGGCGGCTTTGTTTTCGACTGCCGCGCCTTGCCCAACCCAGGGCGCGAGGCCGAGTTCAAGGCCAAGACGGGCCGCGACTGGGATGTGATTGATTATCTGGAAGCCAAGCCGCAAGTCGGCGAGTTCATGGACAATGTAAAACGCATTGTAAACCAGAGCGTTGACAACTACATAGAGCGGCATTTCAGCCACCTGATGGTTTCCTTCGGCTGCACCGGCGGACAACATCGCTCCGTGTATTGTGCCCAAAGCCTTTACGAATGGCTGAAAATGACTTATCCTCATATCAACCTGAAACTGAATCACATAGAACAAAACATCAAAGAACAACACGGCCTATGAATCCCGCTTGCGACACCACCGCCATGATTTTGGCCGCCGGCATGGGCACCCGCCTCAAAGCCTTGACCCACGACAAACCCAAGGCTTTGGTAGTGCTTTGCGGCAAACCCTTGCTGCAACGCTGCATAGAGAACCTTGCCGCCAACGGCTTCCGCCGAATCGTCGTCAATGCTCACCATTTCGGAGAGCAAATCATTGATTTTGTTGCACATCACAACTTCGATGCCGAAATACTGGTTTCTGACGAGCGCGACCAGCTGATGGACACCGGCGGCGGCATCGTGAAAGCTACGCCGCTGTTCAAGGAATCGAAAGCCGTTTTGGTACACAACGTTGACATTGTCAGCAACACGAATCTCGGCGAAATCTCCACCCGATTCCTCGATTCCAAGGACGATGCTTGGTTGCTCACACAAGACCGAGAAAG
>ONVP01000248.1 GCA_900321315.1 uncultured Bacteroidales bacterium | reverse complement strand
CAACGAGGGCGTTGTCGCCGCCGCCTGAGTATTCTGGACGGTAGTTGCCCGCCGGACTGTTCAGTTGTTTCAATTTGCCCATGCCTTTGTGATAGCGGAAATAACGCTCGGTGCAAACGGCTTCGCCCAAGGCATCGAAGCAAGCCGCCTTGACGAGGCAAGGCCGGTCCAAAACGATGGGGCTTTGATAGACGGAATCGTTTGGCGCAACTTCCTTTCCGTCAAGGGTATAGTGGATGGGCTTGTTTCCGAAAATGGTTTTCAAGGCAATGGCGGCATTACCATTCTTGTCGGTAGTGGCCTCAATAAACGGTAGATATTCAATTTGTTGCAATTCGTGGGCAATGTCATCGTATTTTTTCATATTGACATCGAGCCAATAGGGACGGCTTTCGATATTCCACACTTTGACGTATTCTTTCTTTAATTGATGGAGGTGCCACAACAATCCATTTATCATGTGTTGACTGAGATCAACGTTTTCCTCTGTTGGATCATTGTATGTTTTGTATAATTGACAACGTACAATATTGCGGAGGGCACACCATTTCATTCGCATAATCGAATAGATGGCATTGTCTATCATGCCCCTGTTTTTTTTGATTTTTTCGACCGTAGCCCAATATTCAATTAGCTCTAAACGATCCAGTTTTTCAAAAAGTAATTGGTTGGCCTTCTTGGTGGAATCAGTGATTTGAGATGGGTAAAAAGGAGTGATATGTTCAGTCAATGCGCTAAACTTACCTATGTCGTCAATTTTGGAGATTTCGGAGATGCTGTCAAGATAGTTGATTAATGTGTCAGAGGTGCTTTCAAAGAAATGGCTGGCAAAATGGGTTTCGGTATTGCGCTCGTTTGTCGAAACGGCATTCCAACTCATCTCGGCACCCAAAGCCAAGCCGTAAAGGGCGCAGTTGGTCAGCGACTCGCCGAAATCGTCCCAGCAGGTGTTGATGACACCCAAGGCACCGTTTTTGTAGCCGTCGCGGCAAAGGTTGGTGATGTTCTTCTTGAACTCGTAATGCTTGGGCCACACCCGTTCTGAAAGGCTCACGCCCGGTGCAACGAAGAACTTGTGCCCTGAATTGACGTATGGCTTCAAAAAGTCGTTGAAATCGTCACTTCCCACATAACTCCACGCGATAAGGAGAAGGTCATCGTCCAGATTCTCAAGGATTTCTGGATGCTTGTCGGCGATGTCGCCCCACATCATCACACGCTTGCGGTAGGGTTGCAACATCCGATTGACGCGGTTAATATGCTGGTAATAAACCGTTTCCGATCCAATGGAATCGACATGCGCTTTGGCAAGGCCTTGACCAAGGCTCTCCGTTTCGTCGCAGTTGATGTTGAAATACGCTGATTTATAGGCTTTTGCGACTTCTTTCAGGTGGTCTTCGAGAAACTTGTAGGTTTCCTCTTTTGCGGGATTGAGGTTCCATTTCGTGTCGGCCAAATCTCTGTAGAACGGATTGCATAGAATCTCCTCGAAATGCCCGAAACATTGCTGATTGCCAATGATTTGGATGTGATACGGTCTGCAAAACTCCTCCAATTCCTTGATTTCTTCGGCGGTGAAGGCATCGGTGGGGGCGATGTCGGGGTGGCATAGGGTTTTGAAGGTGTGCTCGGTGTAGAGCGAAAACGCATTCAGTTTGCACTCAGCCATTTGCGGGATGAGTTGTTTCAGGTAATCCATGCTGACGATGGGGCCTCGGCTGATGTCGTCTTGCCAGGCGCGAATCTTGAAGTTGGGCCAGTCCGTGATGGTCATGCAGGGGATGGTGATTTCGTTTTTGCTGTTCAGGAAGGCGTAGCGGTAGAGTTGCTTGAGGCTTTGCGTGGCGTAGAATAGTCCTGTCGAGGTGGTGGCCTCCATGCGGATGGAGTTGTGGTTGATGGTCAGCTTGTAGGCTTGGTCCTCGTTTTCGCTGATGCCGAGGTGGTCCGTCTTGATCAGTTCGATGAAATGCTTGCCTTTGATGATGCCGCGAGAAAATTGAACTTTCTTGCCGCTAATTTGGTCCAATTCGTTGCGCCACATCGTGACGATTTCGCTGATTTCTGCGTCGGAAGCATCGTAGGTGAGGACGACATTCTCGTCCCAAACGAACTGACCTTCAGTGGTTTCGATTTGCTGCGGAGTGGGAAGGATGTGTGCGTTTTGCGCGAAGGCAGCCAACGTTAAAAAGCAAAAGATGAAAAGGAATTTGGGTTTCATTGATGGAAAATTTCTGCAAAATTGCAATAAATTTCGGTTTGGAACTATGTTCTATCTGAAATTTACTGTAAAATTACAATAAATTTCAAATTGAGTCACAAAACATCCCGAACAATTTGAGGCAAGTTATAGTATCTGATGTATGATGGCGCATAGATGCAGTTGGCCACATAGCGAGCGAAGTCGGGTGCCTGCTTGTATTCGGGGGAAGCGTAGTATTCGTTGCGCAGCTTGACGAGCGGCCCCTTGCGGCACCAGCGTTTTGAAAAACTATGCAATCGTTGTTTCCTTGGTCATATCGGGAACGGCCTTCCAAACATCGCTGGAAACGGCGTTTCAAATTCCATGTCCTTTTTCTTCAAGGGATGGTGGAAGCAAAGCTTGTAGGCGTGCAGGCATAGGCGGCCCAACGAGTTGTCGCCGTTGCCGTATTTCGGGTCGCCCACCACGGGATGCCCAATGTCGGCCATGTGGACGCGGATTTGGTTCTTGCGGCCGGTTTCCAATTCCAATTCCAACAAGGAATAGCCCTTGTAGGTCATCAGGGTTTCGTAGTAGGTTTCGGCGTACTTGCCGCCGTTGTCGGTGGGACTTGAGTAGGTGACGAAATCCCTGCCTTCCTTCAGCCACGAGGCCACCAGACCGTCCTTTTCCCTGACTTCGCCGCACACCACGGCCACATAACGGCGGTCGTAAACGGTGTTTTTCCAGTTCTCCTCAAACATTAGGGCCACTTCCTTGCTCTTGGCAAAGAGCATCAGGCCGCTGGTGTCGCGGTCTAAGCGGTGGATGGTATGGGCGCGACAACGTTGTTGAGTGTATATAAAATATTGGTTAAGAATGCCTTGCGCGGTTTCCTTTTCCTTGCCACGGCTGTTGGTGAGCAAGCCTTCTTTCTTGTTGATGACCAACAAATACTTGTCCTCATAGACGATTTCCAGCCACGGACTGCGGAAGCGTTCCTTGGCCGTCGGCTTGCCGATTTCGACCACCATGCCAGGCTGCAGGGCGAAGTCGAATTGGGTGGCGCGCTGTCCGTCCACGCTGACGACCTTGTTAGACAGCATGTTTTTCACCTTGTTCCGGCTGATGCCGTCCAATTTCTTCATCAGGAACTCCATTAGTTTGGATTCCTCTGAAATGTTGAATTTCAGTGGGTTGCTCTTTGAATGGACTGTTTTTCTGGGCTTGTTCTTCATGTGGATAAGGTTTTAGAATGGTGGGTTGAAATCGTCAGAAGGGTAGGGACTCATGCCGAGGTCATCGTTCATTTTGGAGCTGATGATGCGTGGCTGTTCGAATTGGACGTTTGGCCCGATGGAAGTGTATTCGCTGTTGTCGAAGCCTTGCTCAAACTCCTCGAAACGAGCGTATTGTCCCACGAAACGCAGTTCCACTTCACCTAATTTTCCGTTACGGTGCTTGGCGATGTCGATAATGCTGTAGCCCTTGGGCTTGTCCTCGGCATCCACGCCATCTTTGTAATACTCAGGGCGATAGATGAACATCACCATATCGGCATCCTGCTCGATGGCGCCCGATTC
>ONVP01000249.1 GCA_900321315.1 uncultured Bacteroidales bacterium | reverse complement strand
CCGTTCTCTTTATCCAACGAGAGCCAAACAAGCACAGGTTTGCCAACGATATGATTTTCAGGGACAAAGCCCCAATAGCGCGAGTCGGCGGAGTTGTGGCGGTTGTCGCCCATCATCCAATAATAATCCATCTCAAAGGTGTAGCTATCGGCGGGCTGCCCGTCGATGTAGATTTGATTGCCTTTCACTTTTAGGTCATGCAATTCGTAGGCGTGGATGATTCGCTCGTAAAGCGGTAAAGTATTGACATTCAGCGGAACTGTAACACCTTTTTTCGGGATGTAAAGCGGCCCGAAGTTATCGACATTCCAAGGATAGAGGTCGGGGCGGTTGGGGAAGAGGCTGGTCGAAGTGCCTTCGCCGGGCATTTGGATGTTGCGCATCACGGAGGTGACGAAAGGCAGTTTGATGAGTTCATCGGCCACCTTCGCGCTGATGTTGAGGATGAAAACATTCGGGTCGGCAGTGCGGTAGCCTTCGGTGATATTGTATTTGTCCAAAGTCTGTTTGTTGATGCCGCCACTTGTGGTTACCACGGTGTAGTTATGTTGCATGTTTTCAGGCTCAAAAGCCTTTTCTCCATTGATAAACACCGCGCCGTCAACGATTTGCAGGCTGTCTCCGGGCATACCGATGAGGCGTTTCACATAGTTTTCGCGCTTGTCCACGGGATGACTGATGACGTTACCGAAATTCGCGTGGTCGTTCCAAACTTTCTGGCGGCCATATTCGCGCACGAGGTCATAATAGTTGACGCTACTTTGGAAAATGTCGCAAACCGTATCGCCGGCGGGATAGTTGAACACAATGGGGTCGTAACGCTTCACGGTCGTGACGCCTGGATAGCGATGGTAAGGCAACTTAATCCATTCCAAATACGATTTTGCAGACTTGCTTCCTGGCAAGGTATTGTGCACGAAGGGGAACGAAAGCGGCGTGTTGGGACGTTTTGGGCCATAATGTATCTTGCTGACAATCAGATAATCGCCAACGCAAAGCGACTTCTCCATGCTCGAAGTAGGGATGGTGAAGGCCTCGAAGACGTAAGTCCTTATTATTAATGCGGCGACCACAGCAAAGATGATGGCATCGAACCACTCGCGGGCAGCTGATTTCTTGGGCCGTTGGGCCGTGGCTGGATTTTGGTAGGCATCGTCTTTAGCGATGACGGGGAAAAAAACGAAGGGCAGAATGGCGGCCATGCCTTCTTCCCAAACCTTGAACCTGCCAAAGCACTTGCCCAATTCGACGAGCATGAGCAGCAGCATGAAGAGGTTGATGTAAGGAAAGACGATGAAGAACCACCACCAGAAATTTTTATGTTTTCCGATGATTTTCAACAAGATATTAATGTTGTAATAGGGGATGAGGCAATAAAAGCCTTTTTGTCCGGCTTTCTCGAATTGCTTCCAGCAGAACGCAATCGGTATGGTGAACAGTGCCGGAACGATTAAAATGAAGAGTAATAGTGACATTTTAGAAATTGAGTTTAATTGCTAACGAGAAATGTGGCAAAATAGTATTTTCGCGGCGCAAAAGTAGGGAATAATTTGTAATGCAGGTAGCAACCAGCCCCGTAGGGGCGATGGATATCAGGCAGGTTGTGAAGCGTAGCGAAACTCCTGCCGACAAAAAAAATCATTCCCCAAACAAATCCCCCATATCAAAGCAACCTGTTTTTCCGATAAGGAATTCCGCCGCAGCAATAGCTCCCATCGCAAAGCCTTGTCTATTAAAAGCTTCGTGCGAGAGCGTGATGCGGTCGGCAAGGGATTGGGCGGTCACGCTGTGGATGCCGTTCACCTCGCCCTCGCGGGTCACATTAATATATAAGGTGTGTTCGGCGGGTGCGTCGATGCTCCAACGGTCGTAGTCGTGATTCACGGCGAGGATGTCGTTGGCTAATTTCACGGCGGTGCCGCTGGGCTTGTCGAGTTTGTGGATGTGGTGGGTCTCGGCCATCGAGAGTTGGTAGCCGTATTGCTCCGCAAAATGTGCTAATTGCTTGTTGATCAGGAATATGATGTTCATCCCGATGCTGAAGTTGGGCGCGTGGAAGAGGCTCTGTCCTTCGTTGAGGCAACGAGCCTTGATTTCCTCAAAATGGTCTTGCCAGGCTGTGGTGCCGACGACAATCGGGATGTGCAAGTCGAAGCAGCGGTGGATGTTGGCCACCACTTGGTCGGGTTGGCTGAAGTCGATGGCGACATCGGCTTGTTTGAGTTGGTCAAGGCGTTCTTTCCATTCCTCGGCGTTGTCGATGGTGACGACGACTTCATGTTGTCGGGCGAGGGCGGCTTTCTCCACCTCGTGGCCCATCTTTCCATATCCTATGATTGCTATTTTCATGGTCAAAAATTCAGTTTGAACGACAGCCCCACTTGGGCATATTGCGGCATCGGCATTGGCGTTTCTGTCGGCCTCAGATACGGGTCGATGCTCAAAGAAAGGTCGTCGCTGATGTCGTAGTTGTAAAGGTGTCCGTCCACGCAGGCATCCACAATGTTCAGTCCGTACCATGCCAATGTGATGATGGTAAAAAGTTCAAAATCACGGCGGTAGGATTCCTTATAGGTTTGCAGTTGGCTCTCGGCGTAGCGTTGTGCCAGTTCGGTTTCGTGTTGGTTCAAGGTCACGCCTTCGGGCAGGTTTCCGGTCTTGAATTCGTATGCGTGGAGGTAAGATTTGTACTCGTGATAATTGCTGTAAGCCACATAGCCAAGGCCGCCCAAACCAGCATAGACGATGGGTACTTTCCACCACTTGCCGTTATAGACTTGTCCCAATCCAGGCAGGCAAGCCGACATAATGGTGGCGGTTTTCGGGCTGTGGGGTTTCTTTTCTTTTGTCTTTTTTGTTGATTTAGAACTTTTTACGATTGTGTCAGCGGTGATTTGGGTGCTGCCCAGTGTATCAAAAACCACGTTTTGCGCTTCCGTTTTCTGAAAGGCAAGCAGCATGAGAATGCCAAAAAGTAGCAGAAAACGGCGCGGCATGGCGGTCATTTGTTGTTGAAAAGTTCCATGATGCGGTCAAACTCGGCCTCGTCCTTGAAGTCGATGACAACGCTGCCGCGGCCTTTGATGTCGCGTTTCACCTTGACTTTGGTGTTGAGTGTTTGCGACAGCGTCTTGATCTTGCTCTTGAAATGCTCAGGCAAGAAATTGGTCTGCTTTTTTTCCTTGTTGCCCGAGTTCTTGGCTTTGTCGGCCAATTCCTCTGTCTGGCGCACGTTCATCTCGTCCTCGATGATTTGTTGCAACAGCTTGAGTTGCTGCTCTTTGTCGCTGATGTTGATGAGGGCGCGGGCGTGTCCCATGCTGATATGGCCGTCGCGGATGGCGATTTGCACCTCAGCGGGCAATTTCAACAGTCTCAGGAAGTTGGCTACGGCGCTGCGACTCTTTCCGACCTTCTCGCTCACTTCCTCTTGGGTGAGGTTGCATTCGTCGATGAGGCGCTGGTAGGAGATGGCCACCTCGATGGCGTTGAGGTTCTCGCGGTGGATGTTCTCGATGAGGGCCAGTTCCAGCATCTGCTCGTCGTTGGCCACGCGGATGAACACGGGAATGGTTTTCAGGCCGGCCATCTTGGAAGCCCTCAGACGGCGTTCACCGGAGATGAGTTGGTATTTGTTGTAGCCCAACTTGCGCACCGTAACAGGTTGAATCACACCTTGTTCCTTGATGGATTTCGACAATTCGCGCAAGGCGGTTTCGTCAAATTCGGTTCTTGGTTGGAAGGGGTTGGT
>ONVP01000250.1 GCA_900321315.1 uncultured Bacteroidales bacterium | reverse complement strand
TGTAAATTACCTAAAATAGGCAACCTAAAATAGGTCATTTGTCCTAAAGCACAAAAAAACCGAGCGAAACCCACCTGATTCCGCTCGGTTTTCATTAGGTTGGATGTCGCTTATTCCATAGCGTTCTCAAACCTTCCGTGGCATTGCTTGTACTTCTTGCCACTTCCGCAGGGGCAGGGGTCGTTGCGGCCCACTTTCACCTCCTTGCGGATGGGTTGGGTGACTTGCTTCTGCTGTGTGTCGCTGTGCGACTGTGCCAGCAGGTCTTGGCGTTGCTCGCGAATCTTCGACTTGTCGATGCCTTGCGGGCCGCGCGACTCGCGCACGGTGTTCGGGTCTTGCGTCGGGATGTCGGCGCGCATCAGGAAGGAGATGACGTCCTCGTTGATCTTTTCAACCATGGCCTTGAACAGGTTGAACGACTCCAACTTGTAGATGACCAACGGGTCTTTCTGCTCGTAGGTGGCGTTTTGCACCGATTCCTTCAGGTCGTCGAGTTCGCGGAGGTGTTCCTTCCAAGCGTTGTCGATGAGGCCGAGAGAGATGCTCTTTTCGATGCAGAGGTTCACCTCGCGAGCGCCGTTTTCGACTGCCTTTTTCAAGTTCACGATGACATTCATGCCGCGCTTGCCATCGGTAATTGGGATGGCGATGTTCTCGAAATGCGTCTGGTTTTCGTAAACATTCTTGATGACGGGCAGGGTCTTCTCGCCGATGATACGCGCCTTGTCGCGATAGTGTTCCAAAGCGGCGTTAAAGAGTTTTTCGGCCAGTTCCTTGATCTTCATGCGGTCGAATTCCTCCTCGCTGAACGGTGCATCGATACCCATGCTCGAAAGCAGTTCCATCTTGAAGCCCTCGAAATCCTTGGCGTCCTGATATTCCTCGATGAGTTTCTCGCCAAAATCCATCATCATGTTGTTGATGTCGATGGAGAGGCGCTCGCCAAACAGGGCGTGACGGCGTTTCTTGTAGATGACCTCACGTTGGGCGTTCATCACGTCGTCGTATTCGAGCAAATGTTTACGCACACCGAAGTGGTTTTCCTCGACCTTCTTCTGAGCCTTCTCGATTTGCTTCGTAATCATCGGATGCTGAATGACTTCGCCTTCCTGCAAGCCCATGCGGTCCATAATGCCCGCGATGCGCTCTGAGCCGAACATGCGCATCAGATTATCTTCCAACGAGACATAGAACTGCGAACTACCCGGATCGCCTTGACGGCCGGAACGACCGCGCAACTGGCGGTCCACACGGCGCGACTCGTGGCGCTCGGTGCCGATGATAGCCAAACCGCCAGCGTCCTTCACGCCGGGGCCTAACTTAATGTCGGTACCACGACCAGCCATGTTGGTGGCGATGGTCACCGTGCCCGCCTGACCTGCTTCCTTGACGATTTGGGCCTCCTTGAAGTGCAACTTGGCGTTCAACACATTGTGCGAGATGCCCTTGCGGGTCAGCATACGGCTGAGCAACTCGGAGATTTCCACCGAAGTGGTACCCACCAGCACGGGACGACCCGCATTCACAAGGCTTTGAATCTCGTCGATGACGGCGTTGTATTTCTCGCGCTTGGTCTTGTAAATCATGTCCTCTTGGTCGATACGGGCAATCGGTCTGTTCGTCGGGATGACGACCACATCGAGTTTGTAGATGTCCCAAAACTCGCCCGCCTCGGTTTCGGCGGTACCGGTCATGCCGGCCAGTTTGTGGTACATGCGGAAGTAATTCTGCAAGGTGATGGTGGCGTAGGTCTGCGTGGCGGCTTCCACCTTCACGTTTTCCTTGGCTTCCACGGCTTGGTGCAGACCGTCGCTCCAACGGCGGCCTTCCATGATACGTCCCGTTTGCTCATCGACAATCTTGACCTTGTTGTCGATGATGACGTAATCGACATCCTTTTCAAACAAGGTGTAAGCCTTCAACAACTGCTGAACGGTGTGCAAACGATCCGACTTCTCGGCAAAATTACGCATCAACTCAGCCTTGCGCAACACCTTTTCGTCGTTGCTGAGGCCAGAATGTTCCAATTCGGCGATTTCGCTACCCACATCAGGAATGATGAAGAAAGCCGGGTCGTTGTAGGCTTGTGCCAATTGCTCACTACCCTTGTCGGTGAGGGTCACGGTATTCAGTTTCTCATCGATGACGAAATAAAGCTCGTCGTCAATGATGTGCATGTTCTCGTTACGGTTCTGCATATAGAAACCCTCGGTCTTCTGCATCAGCGACTTCATTCCTTCTTCACTAAGGAACTTGATGAGGGCGTTGTTCTTCGGCAAACCGCGATAGGCGCGGAAAAGCTGGTCGGCACCGTGTTTCTTCTGTTCTTCGGTGGAAGCAGGGTCGGTGAGGATACGCTTGGCCTCGGCCAAGATACCGGTCACATAGCGTTTTTGGGCTTCGTACAACTTGACGACATCGGGCTTCAGTTGGTCAAACTCCTGTTGGTCGCCGCGTGGCGTGGGACCGCTGATAATCAACGGCGTACGGGCATCGTCAATCAACACGGAGTCCACCTCGTCCACGATGGCGTAGTGGTGTTTGCGCTGCACCAGTTCTTCGGGGTTGCCTGTCATGTTGTCACGCAGGTAGTCGAAACCGAACTCGTTGTTGGTACCGTAGGTGATATCGCAGTTATAGGCGCGACGACGGGCGGCGGAGTTAGGCTCGTGCTTGTCGATGCAATCCACGGTGAGGCCGAGGAACTCATACATCGCGCCCATCCATTCGGAGTCGCGCTTAGCCAAGTAGTCGTTCACTGTAACCACATGCACGCCCTTGCCTGCCAAAGCGTTAAGGTAAACGGGCAGCGTGGCCACGAGGGTCTTACCTTCACCGGTGGCCATCTCAGCGATCTTGCCTTGGTGCAGCACCGTACCGCCGATGATTTGGCAGTCGTAGTGTACCATGTCCCAAGTCACCATGTTGCCGCCGGCTATCCAGCTGTTCTTGTAGTAGGCCTTGTCGCCCACGATGCTGACATGCTCGTATTTGGCAGCCAGTTCGCGGTCGAGGTCGGTGGCGGTCACCTCCACGGTCTCATGCTCGCAGAAGTATTTGGCCGCGGCCTTCACTACGGAAAACGCCTGAGGCAAAATCTCGTTCAAAGCCTCCTCGATGTGGTCAAGCTCTTGTTTTTCAAGCTTGTCGATTTGGTTGTAGAGCTTCTCCTTCTCGTCAGGCTCCATGTCGAAGTTGGCTTCGGCCTTGGCCTTCAGTTCGGCGATTTCGGCCACCTCGTTGGCGGTCTTGTTCTTGATGTATTCCTTAAATTCCTGTGTCTTGTGCCTCAGGCTGTCGATGTCGAGTTTCACGATGTCCTCGTATGCCTTGAGGGTCTTTTCGAGTATGGGCTGCAGGGCCTTGTTGTCGCGTGAGGCCTTGTCGCCGAAGAGTTTCTTTAGAAATCCCATTTATTCAGTGATTTAAAATTCAAAATTTAAGATTTAAAATTCGATGATTCGCCCATGGGCAAATTTCGTGCAAAGGTAGGGAATTTCCTTGAATTGAGGGGAAAATGTGTCAAAAAGGCAGTGATTTTAGGAGGATTGTTTTGCGTGGGAGGCGGAGAAAGGCGAAAAGGCTTCCTCGAAAGCCGCACGCATCTTGGCTTCATCGCGGATGACGCATCTCAGTTGCTCCAGTCGCGGCGCGTTTTCCGACTCGGGGAGCCAAAGGCGGAGATAGCCGGTGTCGGAGTATTTCTCCAAAAGATGCTGGCGAAAACGCTG
>ONVP01000251.1 GCA_900321315.1 uncultured Bacteroidales bacterium | reverse complement strand
GACTGTTAGCGGTTTTGCGCAAAAGCAACCCAAGTTTACTGAAAACGACACGAAACAATTCTACAACACCGTGCAAGGCGACTATGTTATGACCATCAACGACTCCACCACGGCAATGGCCCACTTCGCACCTATCTGGGAAAACAACCGTTACCAATGGCTCTATTTGGAGGCTGAAAAAAGTGACACGGTGGTCTTGCAAAAGGTGATAGAAATTCGTCCCATAAGCGATAAAGTGTTCAAAGTCAAGATATATGACTTGAAGACCTCTGAGCGCTTTGTGGGAAAATGGGGCAATCCCAATTTCTTCGACGGCTTCAGCAAGAACATCCTGAAAGGAGGAAAGCGCCTTTCGTTTGTGAAGACTTCTGACTTTTCTTACCAGACGAACACAGGACCTCGGCGTTGCAGTGCCATCGACTGCTTCCCCAAAGGCGACCTGCTGCATTTCAAGTTTGTGCAGGAGGATGAGCGCCTTTACATCAAGCGGATGCCAAAAGGAACGAATAGGATTCTTGGCTATCAGGGCTTTAAGGAAGTGGCAGATTGAAAAGAAAAAGCGGCAATCGCCGCTTTTTTCATTTCATCTTGAACACCCAAGCCGCCGTGCTGCGGATGTCGCTGTGTTTCAGCCCGCTCGTATCAATGAAGAGTTGGCCGTTGTCGTATTTCCACGGCAAAGTTTTCGGGCAGCCTAACAATTGGACTTTCATGTTGTCATCTGGCTGGTCGAGGTTCAGAACCAATTGGTCTTCAGGATATTCCAAAGCGATGGCGTAGAGCGCGTCCTTGCCTTGTGTGTAGCAGATGTTGGGCTGCTCGCAGGTGTAGGTGGCCTTTAAGCCTTCCGTGGGTAGCATTGCTCCCATTTTAAAGCTTTGCATCACTTGTTTCTCCATCTTCTTTGATGACCAAAACAGGCTGATGGTGGCTTCCATGTCGTCTTCTTCGTAGAAAACCTCGATGTTGTGTTGTCCGGCCTCAAGTTTCATCTTGCCTGTGGGCGATTTCCTTGTGTCTTCGATGATGGTCTGCCCGTCAATAACCAATTTGGCTTTGTCATCCGTCTGGATTTCAAAGGTATAGGTGCCTTTTTCGGCGATGAACGAACCTTGCCAATGTGCTTGGAAATGGTCGCAACTGATGGCGGGGTCGGGGGAATTGCGCTTCCAGTCGAAGTTGATTTGCTCATCCATGCGCCAAATGCTGACGGGCTTCATCTCGTAGAATTTCTTGTAAGGCCGTGTGCCATAAATCGCTTCCCCGTTGATGTCGAGCCACTTGCCGAGGTCAAAAAGGCGTTCTTGCTGCAAAAGCGGAATCTTGCCATCGGCAGCAGGGCCTACATTGAGTGTCATGCCACCACCCGCCGCCACGAGGACGCAGAAATGGCGGATGAGTTCGTCGGAAGTGAGATAATTCTCCAAAGGCTCGTTGCGGTTGAGGCCGAAAGAGCGTCCCAAACCGCGACACTCGGCCCAAGGTCTATCGGTGAGCGTGATGCCTGCACTGTATTCGGGCGTGCGGAAGCCGTGCTGCTGTCCGTCGCCCCAGCGGTCGTTGACGATGGCTTCGCTGCCAATGGTGTTGTAATACCATGAAATCAGTTCGGTGGCATGCCATTGTTCCGCGCTGTTGCGCCATTCGCCATCGGTAAAAAGGATGGTGGGTTTGTATTTGGTAATCAGTTCCTTGAACTGCGGAATCATGTGCGTATCAACGTAAGTGCCAATGTTTTCATCGGGGTCAACGTACCAGCGGTGAATGTCGCTTTTCCATTCGGGCAGGGAGTAGTAGAAGCCCATTTTGAGGCCTTTTTTGCGGACGGCTTCGGTCAGTTCGCCGCAGATGTCGCGCTTCGGACCTAGTTCAACGGAGTTCCATTTTGGCGCATATTGGCTCGGCCAGAGGCAGAAGCCGTCATGGTGCTTCGAGACCAAAAGCACATACTTCGCCCCCGATTTTTGGAATAGTTCAGCCCATTCGTCGGGATTCCAAAGTTCGGCTTTCCACATCGGCGCAAAGTCCTCATACTGAAAGTCTTTGCCGTAAATGCGCTCTTGGAAAGCCTTGCGGTCGTCGTTGGTCATCAGGCCGCGATAGTACCATTCGGCATAGCCTTCGAGACTGGCGTATGCTGGCACGGAATACACGCCCCAATGAATGAAAATGCCCAATTTGGCATCGGAGAACCACTGTGGATAGCCCCGCTCGTTGATGGATTCCCATGTGGGCTGGACTTGGGCTTTTAGGGAAAAACTTAATAACAAAAAAGTTATGAAAGGCAATAGTTTGGTTTTCATTCGATTTAGTTTTTTGAAACGTTATCTTTCAAATCATTAGGATTCCTTCTACAATCCCAAATGTTGATAATGGAGATGTGTTCTGGATTGTCAATGCGATAAATAACTTTGAGTATCTTGAAAATGATGATGTATCGGTACTCGCCTTCTTTATGAATGTTATATTCGACAGACCCCAAACGGGGAAAACACTCAATTCGTTTGGTGGCTTTTATGAATTCGGACCTTAACCTGTCTGCTTGCATTTGTCCGTAAGTGAAATAGGTGTAATCCAAAGTCTTGTCAGCCACAGACAATGCGGTATCGGTCCAATCAACTACCATATCTAAAATTTTTGAAATGTTCTTCAACTTCAGCCGCAGAATGCAGTCTGTTGTTTTTGATGTCGTCAAGAGCCAGTTCGACTTGCTCGTTCAATTCCTCAACCGTCCAACTGCAAGGCATTCTGTCCCGCTCAAAGCGGTTGTTCTTCAGTTCAAAGGGCATTCCATCAACTGCAATGGACCTTCTCAAAAAGATACGAATGGCAGTGGGTAAATCCAATCCAAGATGTTCAAAAACATCTGAAGCCTGATTCTTCATGTCCTCATCGAGGCGCAAATGTAATGTTGTTGTACACATTTTGTATGTATTTATGCCGTTATGCGATGCAAAAATAACAATTTCCTAACAAATGGGATAGAAAAAACGCTATCTGTTGTCATTCTTCGTCAGGGTAGTTTCCGATGGGATTGTTTAAGTCTGCCGGAATGGTTACTTCACAAGCCCAATCCTTTTCGTATCCTTCCTTTTTCCCTTTGCGCCAATAATCCTCCCAGTATTTCCACCATCTTTTGTGTGCCATTTCAATGTTCTCCTCCGTGAACACTTTGTTGTGACTCACCACCTCGATTTCGTCGCCACCAACCACAAAGCCAACGTCGTTGCACTTGCCGGCCATCAGGTGTTTCGTTGAAGAAAACAGGCTCTCGTCAAACCTTGGCCGCATGGGATGCCTGTGCCTGTATTCCCTCATCACTTTTTTCGCGGATTTCACATTGTCGAAGTCGAGTTCATACCCTTCCAATGGGATGGGATCAATTGCATCATGATACAGTTTGTAGAGCCATTTGTCATCTTCTATGTTGTCGAGGAACACCGCGAAAGTGTTTCCGTAAAATCTTACCGCAATCGTGCTGGAGTGGGCTTCTTTCTCGGCTTTTGAGTCGTCGTAGAGTTGCACGTCGCAGAACTCCATTTGCACCATGTCGTCGCCGATTTCCCACCATTGCCACGACCCGATGTCGGATATCGCATCTGCCAGGATGTTTAGCGTGTTTCTGGAGAATTCGACTTTTTTCTTTATCTCGCCGACTTCCTCAAAAGCGGTGGCGCCCGATAGTAGTTTGTCCATTCTGACCTTGTTGTGTTCTG
>ONVP01000254.1 GCA_900321315.1 uncultured Bacteroidales bacterium | reverse complement strand
TGCCGAGATAAACCTCACGATCGAGCAGGTGCCAGTGGTAGGTTTGGTCGGCCACGCTGAGGAACTTGAAGCCCAATGCGACTTCGATGAAACCAAGCACCACCTTCACCGAGGTGAGCCAACCGCCGCTCTTGGGCAGGCTTTGCAGCAGGTTCGGGAAGAAAGCGAACAAGGCAAAGGGCAGGGCGAAGGCCACCGCGAAAGCGAACATCGTCACGATGGGAGCCCAGAACTCGCCCGAGGTCGATTTGATGAGCACCGTTCCCACGATGGGACCCGTACAGGCAAACGACACCAAAACGAGGGTCAAAGCCATAAAGAAGATACCGCCTAAACTCTTGGTATTCTGCTTGCTATCGCTCTTGTTCACCATATTGCTGCCCAGCGTGATTTCAAACGCGCCAAAGAACGAGGCCGCAAAAATCATGAACACGAGGAAGAAAATGATGTTCGGCAGCCAGTGCGTGGCGAGCCAATTGAAGATGTCGGCAGTAACGCTGTTGCCGCCCAAAAGCCAAGTCGTCAGAATGATGATGGCGATGGGCAGAGTATAGAGCAACACGATGAAAATGAAGTACATAAACGCCTTGAAACGGCCTTGTGCCTTGCTTTCGCCCTCGCCGTGCATGAAGAACGACACGGTCATGGGAATCATCGGGAAGACGCAAGGTGTGAGTAATGCCGCAAAGCCCCATAGGATGGCTTCGAGGATCATGGCCCATAAATTGGATTTTCCGGCCTTTGTTGCGGGTTCATCGGCCTCAATCACAGCGGGTTCGCCGTATTGCAGATTGACATCTTCTGTCAGCGAAACGCATTGTCCGTCCTTGCAGGCTTGGTAAGTGATTTCGCCCGTGATGGGAAACGAGCCGTCCTTCAGCTTGCGGAACGTCTGGGCAAAAGCGGCCATGCCCGAAAACTGCTTGTACTCCGTCTCAAAGATGTCGTCGTAATACAGCGGCACATCGGTGAGGTCGCGAGCCTCGCCCACGGCCTCGAAAAACTCGGAGGTCGTGATGTCGAACACCGTCGGCAAGGGTGCCAAATCGGGCATTTTGGTGGAATAAATGTGGAACTGCGGGTCGATGGTGGCCGTGGCAACCAAATCGAACTCGTTCTCATTGAGGTCTTCAATGGCAAAAGTCCATTGAACAGGGTCGATGATTTGCGCCTGCATCTTCAAAGGCATGATGGCGACGAAGGCCATCAGCAGGCTAAAAAAAAGTTTTTTCATATTATAACTATTTGTTATTCAACATATTAGTTCAAAACAGAATTACTATACAGTACTTTCCCCTCACGCTCAATGCTCTCAATCAAATCAGTGTTTTTTATCATCGAGAACAGGCTCAAATCCACAAAATAAGGCAAATACAAATCGTCAATCTTGGCATCCAAAAGTGCCAATTGAAGATAGGTTAAGTTACTGCCTTTCAATGTAATATCAATATCAGAGGCTACTTTGTTCGTTCCTCGCGCACGGGAACCATAGATAATAGCCTCTTCCACTTCAGGTACGGAAGCCAATACATCGCGCAATATCTTAATTTCCTGATTATTAAGTCCAAATTCCATCGGATTGTTCTCCATTACACAGTGAATTTCGGGCAAAAGTAGGAAATTTTCTTGCACCATGCAAAAATTAGTCTTCAAGTCTGCAAACAAATACAGATTTTGTCCCGTTTGTGACCTTAAACCGGTCGTCAATGCGCTGCCCGACCACCCAAAGGATTTCATTTTTGGCGGAAACCAACAAAAAGACATTCTGCTTTTGTGCTTCCGTAAACTTTTGATCCACAAAGAAATCGCTCAACAACTTGGAGCCTTTCATGCCCAAAGGATGAAAACGGTCACCATGCCGCCAATGGCGCAAAATGAGCGGAAACTGGACTTTGTCGGCATCAAGCATGGCCACAATCGGCGACTTGTCAATGAAAAAATCTGAACTTTTTTCAATATGGGAAAAACGAAGATGAATTGGTGAAGCGATTTCCTCCTCCCCTACTTCAATTTGGATTTCCTCATCCACAATAGGCTTGATTTCAGAGAGTTGCAATTCATTTCTTCCAATCACCAATTGATGGGTTGGAGAGAAATATTTGTTCCCGATGCCCGTTTCCATCGCCTCAAAAATGAAATGGCATTGGTCGGTGTTGAAGCCGTATTGGCGAAGCCACTCAAACAGCAATTGGAATTCGGAATTCAGAATGTTGAATGCGGAATAGGGAACACTTTGGAGTCCACCATCTAATTCAACAATTTGATTCAGTTTCCCCTTCAGTAATTCTCTATACAACTCATTCTCAGCAGAAAGATGTTCCAAAGATTTGTACAAACCTTGTCGCGCCTCGGGATGAAGTTCGTCAAAAATGGGCAACAATTGGTTGCGGATTTTATTGCGCAAATACACGCTCTCGGCATTGGTGTGGTCTTCGCGCCAAAGGATTTGGTTTTCAATGGCATGCTGATGGATTTGCTCCCGCGAAGCCCAAAGCAAAGGACGAATGATGACACCATTTTTCGGTTGCATTCCTTTCAATCCGCGCAATCCGGCACCGCGCAATAGGTTGATGAAAAAGGTCTCGGCTTGGTCGTCGGCATGGTGCGCCACCGCAATTTTGTCGCAGTCTAATTGCTGTCGCAACTCTTCAAACCACGCATAGCGCAGGTCGCGGGCAGCCATTTCGATGGAAACGCCTTCTTTTTCAGCATATTTCTCGGTGTCAAAATGCTTCACAAAACATTGAACCCCATACTTTTCCGCAAACTCGCGAACAAACTTTTCATCACCATCAGATTCCTCGCCGCGCAGATGGAAATTACAGTGCGCTACCGTGAAATCCACCTTTGTTTTCAGCAGCAAGTCGGCCAACACCATGGAATCGATGCCACCGCTCAAAGCCAGAATGAGTTTTTCGCCTTCGGCGATGAGGTTACACCTATTAACATATGCCTTGAACTGCTCAAGCATGGTCATTTCTTTTTCTTCACTGAAAAACCAAAACCGCCAATCTTTTCGCCCAATCCATAATACTTGCCATGCGAATAAGCCAAAGGCCGTGCATGGTTGAGTTGAAACGCACCCGTACCCTTGTCGATGAGTTTTTCCTCCGCATCGATGGCCACCACTTCCGCAATAAACATATCATGCGAACCCAGTTCCTTCACCTCCACCACTTTGCACTCGATGCATAGCGGCGACTCCTTAATCAAAGGGGCTTTCACCATTTGCGCAGGCTCAGTATGCAGATGCATCTCCTTAAATTTGTTGTAGTCGCGGCCCGAGCGCACACCGCACCAATCCGTTGCGGCGGCCAAGTCCTCCGTCGTCAGGTTGATGACGAACTCTTTGTTTTTCATGATGAGTTCGTGCGAATGGCGTTCCTTACGGACGGAAATATAGCACATAGGCGGGTCGGAACAAATCGTACCGGTCCAAGCCACCGTAATGATATTGTAGTTTTCCTCGCAGTCGCCGCAGGTGACCATCACGGCGGGCAGGGGATAAATCAGTGTTCCGGGTTTGAAGGGGATTTTCATGGTTTAGTTTTTTTCTTCGGTTAGTTATTCAGAACGTATTTCGCGCGCTTTGGCCCTTGGGATGATGCCCAGGTCTTCTTGGATGAATCGAAGTCGCAGGAGCATTTCTCTCATCTCCTTTGGGCATAAGAAAAGCC
>ONVP01000255.1 GCA_900321315.1 uncultured Bacteroidales bacterium | reverse complement strand
TACAGAAAAACGAGAGAAGAGCAAAATAATAATTTGCTTTTCCAACTCGAAGTAACTTCAGCGAAGCCAAAGTTATAAAAAAACGATTTAAAATTGGTGTGGAAAACAAAAAAAATCGTATCTTTACATTTGTTTCGTGTTGATTTGGGTTGAAAGCTCAAATCTGTGATGTCAAATTCCTTTTGGAAATCCCATTGGTTATGAATAAAGATATTGTGGACTATTACGATTCCATAGCTGCTGAATATGATGAAAGCCGCTTCAACAACAGCTATGGGAAATTTATCGATGCCCAGGAACGCCGGATCTTGGATAAACTGATTGACCCCGCATCGAACGGCAGTAGGCTGGAAATCGCTTGCGGCACTGGTCGCCTCACCAACTATGCCACGCATGGGCTTGATGCCAGTGAAGAGATGATGACGTTTGCTGAAAAACGTCATCCGGATGTGACATTTGTCAAGGCGTCAGCTTGCGAAACGGGCTTCCCTGATGAAACGTTCGGCATTGTCTATTCCTTTCATCTTCTGATGCATCTGGATGTTGAGACCATCAGCCGGATGTTTGAAGAAGTTCACCGTATTCTGGCTCCTGGTGGCCGTTTCATCTTTGACATCCCTTCGAAGAAAAGGCGCAACCTGCTGCGTCATAAGCAAGAGTCCTGGCATGGCGCCACATCCATGGACAAAAGCGATGTGCTCAATCTGGCCCAGAAGCGTTTCAAACTCCAGCGGAGATTAGGCGTCATGCTGATGCCGGTTCATAAACTGCCGGTCAGGATTCGCAAAGCCATGACGGGCTTTGACTATGCCATGGCTAACAGTTTTCTGAAGTCCTACAGCTCCTATCTGGTATATGAACTCACAAAAATATGACGTTTCTAAGTTAAAAACTTGCAAAAAAGAATTGCCATTGCAAAAAAATTCAGTAACTTTGGCTTCAAACATGGCAATATTTTAAATCTGATTTTGCCTTTCGCTGTATGTGAAATTGTTGCGGACCTACTATCTCTCAAACAATCAACGGATTAAACGTGTATTTGTTTTTCGTCAAACCAATTTTAATACAAAAATGAAAAAATTACTTTTAACAGCATTGTGCCTTTTTACTTTTTTGTGCTCGAATGCGCAAGTGAACACTTTTTGCACAGTTTGTGAAGACGATGTCATGGTACTTAATGCAAGTGACTGCAAGGAAAAATCTTATGCCGGCTATAAGATTTGGGTACGCTACGACTACAAAGACGCAAAAATATGCAAAAAGGCAGCAAAAGAAGATGGTGTGAGTGGTAAGGTGTGCCGTTGCGAAGTGCTCTATGAATACGACGAGCCTCTGCTACAATACAGAATTATCAGCAAAGTTTACTTTGACAAGAAGAACAGGGTGGTTAAGCGACTGGACTTTTACGATGTTCCTTGGAACAGCATCGGCGATCTCGACTATTCTAAGACGTTGGGTATATACCTGACGGGGTTTGGAATTGTGGCAGGATAAAAAGTGTCCTGCAATCTTTCAGACATCCAGTTCTTTTGTTTCAGACAAAAAATCAATCCAAGACCTGGATTTTTTGTCCTTTGTTTTTTGTGAATCTTCCGAACTGCACTGCTTTGTTTGGACATCGGTGGTAGCACCTTAGACAGGCAGTGCAGTTCTCATGTTTCCAAACGACATTTCCTTTTTCATCCACCGTCATGTTCCCAAGTGGGCATCCCATTACGCAACGTTTGCATTGTGTGCATTGGCTGCTGATGACATGATAATATTTGTCGGTCACTAAAAAGCGGTTGAACATCGGTCTGAGCACGTAGGTTTTTACCCATGCACATGCCCCTCTTACGACATCGGTCCGTTTTTCCCGTAGCCTGATATGCCCGGCAACGGTAGGCAACCGTTCCAGAGTGCCTTGAACTTTGGCCTGAGCCACGTCATCTTCATCCACGTCGAAACCGGGCAGGCATACATAGGTGTTGGGCATCTGAAGGGAGAAAACGGCGTCGAGCCTGCCTCCCAGCGCCTTTCGCAGCACCTTGTCGGCATAGCCCACATCATCACCGCAGGTCATCACGGCATAGATATATTTCGATTGCTGAATCGAGTCGATATGCTTGCGGATATACTCATCCACGACTTTAGGAATTCCCCAACCATACACGGGAAAAACCAATCCATACACATCTGGCTCGTCGGGCAAAAGTCCATTCAACTTGTCTGCCACCCACTGGCTGTTGCCTGTCCCGGAAAAACAATAAACCATCTTTGTCTATGTATTTGTGACGACAAAGATACAAATTTATATACAAATATCAAAGGCAAGACTCAGGGGGAGTTCTATGAATCAACTTTTAATTAATGTGAGTTTGATATAAGAAAAGTGTTTTTAGATTATTACTATGATTGTCTGAATTGTATTATTTGTTTTTTATCATTATTAAACGAAAAAAATCGTATCTTTGCAAGAGATAAAGACAATAATGACTCAAAATGATTAACTGAATAACTAAACTGATATGAAGAAAACTGTTTTACTGGTTGTTCTTTGCTGCTTGGCATCTATCACGGCAACGGCACAGGACAAGAACGATGCGATTTGGAAAGATATCAACGGCGTGCGCGATGTGACACTCGACTCACTGGCCAAGGCCAACCAGGCGCGTCCTGTGAGCGGGTCGTCGAGAAAAGGAAATAATCCAGTGTTGTTTTTAGTGGGCAACTCCACCATGCGAAATGGCACACTGGGCAATGGAAACAACGGACAGTGGGGATGGGGATATTATGAACATCTCTTCTTCGACCAGAATAAGATCACGGTGGAGAACCACGCACTTGGTGGAACCAGCCCACGCACTTTCTACAACATGTTGTGGAAACCCGTGCTTGAGGGTGTCCGTTCAGGCGACTATGTGGTGCTCGAACTGGGACACAACGACAACGGCCCAATTGATGAGAACCGGGCGCGTTCCAGCTATAAAAGCCCAAAAAGCAATGGCGGACCGTACGACAAGTACTTGATTGAGGACTCCACGGTGGTGACCATCAAAGAGAACGGCCGTGTGGAGACCGTCTATACATTTGGAGGATATATGCGCCGTTTCGTGAATGAAATCAGGGCTAAAGGTGCCACACCGATTCTGCTCACACTCACTCCACGCAAGGCATACGAGGAGAGCGACACCAACAAGGTGGACCGCAAACTCACAACCTTCACCCCATGGATTAAAGCCATGGCGGAAGAGTTGCACACTCCGTTTATTGATCTCAACGACATTTCTGCCACTAAACTCGAGAAATACGGCAAGCGGAAAGCCGCCTATCATTTCTTCGGCGACAAAATCCACTCATCGGCATTTGGCGCGAGGATGAACGCAGCCAGCTTTGCTGAGGGACTTGACGCCTGCACCAATCCGCAAGTTGCAGGATTGAAGGCCTGCCTTATCCAGGATATGGTGCATCCTAAGTCGGTTCTGGAGACTCATCCCGACTGGGTGGGGACAAAAGCAAAGAAGAATATCGCAAAGAAAAAACCAAGGGTATTCCTCGCCGGCGACTCCACGGGAAAGAATGCAGATAAAGACCCGAACGGCATGTGGGGATGGGGCTCTCAGGCCGCCACTGTGTTCGATGGAGAGAAATGCACGTTCGTGAACTGTGCGAAAGCAGG
>ONVP01000256.1 GCA_900321315.1 uncultured Bacteroidales bacterium | reverse complement strand
AGCTTGGAAACTGTAGCTGTTGTTGGCCAGCATGTCGTACTGCACTCCAGTCTTGTTATCGACGAGGATGAGCTTCGAGAAGTCGCCGTTGGCCATGTTCCATCTGATGGTGTAGGTGTCGCCGCTGCTTTCTTTCGACTCGAACTTGATTGGGATGCGCTGCATGTCGGGTGTGGCAAACAGTGCGGCGTAGTTCACATCGTCGTCGTATGCATAGAAAAGGCCGTTGCCCGACCGCAGCTCGCGAAGCTTTTTGGCGCCGCCAATTTCAGGTCGGTTGAACTCAACCACGCACACGTCGGAGCATCCTTTGTCGGAGCTAAGGAAGAGGTTCACCAGCGGGTAGGCAGGCCTGTCGTCGTCAATGCCATCGCGTACCAATGACGAGTTACCCCCCAAGTCAGAGCGCACCAAAAGATGGTCTTCCTTGAATTTGAGTGTTTGCTCACTTGTCACCTTTACATAAAAGCCTTGGTGCGGGTGGAGCAGTCGGCTGGCATACGCGCCGTTTATCGAGCCGCCAGACACATAGTAGCAGAAAGCGTCGCCGTAGGTGCCGGAGCTGTCGCCGTTGGTCCCTACCAAAGTGTCTCCGTCGTGGTATTGCAATGCGTTATACACCACATATAGGTTGCCTTCAATTTGGCTGTTAGCTGCTTTGAATGCATGGAAGTCTATATATCCGTGGTAGGGATTACCAATAAGGTTCCAGCCTTTGAGGAACATGGCAGTATCTGTATAGGTGGCGGTGATGCTCCTGTCGGCGCCGTTTAACATACCATGGCTTTGCAGCAGTGTTTTCCTTGAAATGCTAGCCATGTAACCTTTTCCTAAGGTCATATCGAGTTCGTTATATAGTTCTTTCGAAAGTGTTCCATCAGCTTTATATCGCTTATATTTAAGGTTGTTGTGAGGCTCATCGGTGTGCCAGTGGTTGGGGCCGTTGCGTTTGAAGTTCACATAGTGGTAGTTAGGTTCGTCCCAACAATAGAAGTCCATGCCGTAGGGATACCGTTGATCTTCGTCGGCGCCTGAGATGCATCCTTCGTTGATGTTATACCCCGTCACGCTGTTTTCCACCGCGCTGGGGAAGTAACCGTCGTTCCATGCATGGGTGTTTCCGTCCACATCGTGCAGGGCTGGAAGAGCATCGGGCGTGGGAGCCTTGCTGTCGGCCCAGCCATGCATCCAGAAGCGTTGGTTGTTGGTGCCAGACTGGTTGCCAGGGAGGAATTTGAAGTCGTCTGTGCCTTTCCAGTAGTTGTACCAGCCAGCGCCACTATCGCCGCTTGTGTAAGCCATTTCATTATATTTTGTTCCTCCGATTATATAGTCGAAACCCATGGGGGCTGCTTTCAGCGGAGTGCTGAACATGTGCCAGTCGCGCGGCAGGGGTTGCTGGCCAAGGTAGTTCACGCCATCGGTTGAGAGTGCATTGCAGAAGATATTGTCGAAGGTCACGCCGACATAGACATTTTCGAGATCCCCAAGGGTGCCGACGTGGAGGATGGAGGCGTGCTCATAGATGCTCACGGCTTTGGAATAGGCTCCCCCGCCTGCCGTTGTGGGCACCGTGCTCGCATTGGACAGGTCGCCATATATGAAATGGTAGTTGTTGTCGCAGTTCGAATCTTTGGAGCGCGACAACATGCCGTCGATTTCAACTCCGTCTCGGATGGGCCCGCTGTATTGCAGGACGTAGCCGTCGGCAAGGGCGGCATTGTTTTCCGGCACGGTGCTGAGCGCCCTGAAGTCGCCGCTGCCCACATAGCCTTGGGCCGTGCCGTAGTTGCTCATAAGCAGCACGGGATGGTCGTTGTTGATGGGTTTCATGATGGCGGTGTTGCCATTGTCGTTATAGTACATGGCCAAAGCGGGACGTGCCCAGCGGTCGTAGTTACGCACACCGGCTTGCCATTCGGTCATGTTGGCGTTTCCGTTCAGTGTTTCCGCACCGCGGTTGAGTTTTTCAAACAGCGGGATTCTCGTTTCGCCTTCAACGATGTAGTTGTCGGCATACATGTAGCCCAGTTGGTCGGCTCCGATGGTGGGGGCATAGGTTTTCACATAGTTTTCATCGTAGTCGGAGGCTTTTTGCGGCGCGTAGAGGCCGTCAGTGGTGGCGGTACCACCACCTATCATTCTCTCAGTGTTGTGGGAATAGCAGTTTTTGACCTCGCAACTTGCGGCGTGGCCGACAAGGCTTCCGACCGAACCGCCCGAAGTCATTTCGGCCTTGGAATAGCCATTATGGAGATTGGAATTGGAAGACATCGTGCCCACCAGTCCACCGATGTAGGCGCTGTTGCCAGCGGTGATTTCGGAAACGGCGAAACTGTTTCTCACGAAGTTTTTGCCGCTTGTGGAGGCAAAGGGGAAGGCGCCGCCTGTCACACCGCCGATGATGGCTCTGCCTGAAACGCCATATTGTTTTAATTGCCCATGGGATTCGCAGCGGTCGATATACGTATTCGAGGCATCGGTGTGGATGATACCTGCTATTCCGCCCAATGCGTTGCCATCTCCGCCTGCGTCGATATCGCCATTGATGGCGACATCGCGTGTGAGGGTGAAGTCGCACTTGAACGAGAAGGTGCGCTTCACGGTTCCTGCCTTGGCGTAGCCGAACAGTCCCATTGCTCTGACGGGCAGGATGCTGAGGGCGCTTGTGATGATGTGTCCGCGGCCGTCGTAGGTGCCGCTAAATGGTATGTAAACCTCGTCGCATTCTTTAGGAACATTGATGATGCCGACAGGCTCCCAATAGTGGGCGGCGAGGTCGAAGCTGGCTATTTGGGCAAAGCAAGTATCCTTGCAGGGGGTCGGGGAAGTTAGGCCGAAAAAGTCGGCATTCACATGTTTTGCGATGCGGGACAATTGTTCTGGGGTTTTCACCAGGTAAGGATCGGCTTGGGTTCCGGAGCCGCTTTCGTAGGCATCGCTGGCATAACTGCGCCATGTTTCGATGAAGTAGCATTTCTGGTCGCTGTAGTCGTTGGCCTCATTAGTCTTGCGGTAGTTCATGCTCCACACGCCGTAGTTCTTCTTGTCGTCGAAGAAGGTATTGATGGCGAAGGATTTCAATGCCCAGTCTTGCACAGGCGTGACGGGGTCCACCTTGGCGATGGCGGTGCGCACTTGCTTGAAGTTGTCGTCGCGGTCGTAAACGTGGTCGCCTTGGGTGCCGTATTCTGGAAGGGTGTCGGTTTCCGAAGCATTGTTCGCACCTGCTTTTTGCTTCCATTTTTTGGTTTTCGTCACGCCGATGCTGGATTCGCAGACGAGTTCGCCTATGATGAGTATGGTTTGGTCGTCGTCGCTTCCGGGTGGGATATAGACGTTTTCGCGCACCAGTGCTCTTGTGGTTTCCGGGGCTGTGGCTGCCATCAGCGTGTCGGCCTTTTGCCCGATGCCGCACACGTCTGAAGCCAAGGCCAAATGAGGCGTAAAGGCAATGAGAATGAGGGCGGTAAGGGGTAGGGTGCGACGTTTCAGACAGTGCGAGAAACCAAATTGCTTGTGGCACATGCAATGCTTGGATTGACGGAAGAGTTGCATAACTATCAAATAATTTAATAAGGTGTTTTTGTCGTTTTTATGTTCAAATTGGCGGCAAAGATACGA
>ONVP01000257.1 GCA_900321315.1 uncultured Bacteroidales bacterium | reverse complement strand
AACCAATACAAAAAGGAGCAAAACCTCTCGAAGTTGATTACTTTGTTCACGATTTTGGCCATCGTCATCTCGCTGATGGGCGTGTTCGGCTTGGTGATGTTCGAGACGGAGCACCGCCGCAAGGAAATCGGCATCCGTCGTGTACACGGTGCCACGGTAGGGCAGGTTTTGGCGATGTTCAACTCGCGCTTCGTGAAGATTGTGCTGGTGTGCTTCGTGGTCGCCGTGCCGGTGAGCATCGTCATTATGAAGCGTTATTTGGAGGGCTTCGCTTATCAGGTGCCGCTGCATGTTTGGGTGTTTGCACTTGCGTTGTTGGCTGTTTTGGGTGTAACGATTGCGGTGGTCACCTTGCGCAGTTTGCGGGCGGCAACGATGAATCCGGTGAGGTCTTTGCGGAGTGAGTAATTCTAATCACAAAATCCACAAAACAATGCAAAACCTCAATCATTTTCCCTCGTGATGGCTTTCCTTTCGGTGCTTTGGCAGACCTTGAAGGCGGCCAGGACCAATCCGGTGGATGTGTTGCAGAAGGAATAATATCACGTTCTATCGTCGAAAAGTGTGAGAAAAATCACATTTTTATGCGATAAAGTGTGATTATTTGAAAAAAGTGTCGTATTTTTGCCGAAAAATAAAATCGGAATCTCTATGGAAACGATAGAAAGGGATGTCACACAACAATTGTTGGCGTGGAAAAACAGTTCGGATCGCAAACCTTTGATTGTCAGGGGTGCGCGTCAGATTGGGAAGTCGTGGGCAGTGGAGGACTTCGGCAAACGGTATTATGAGCATTTGGCGGTTTTCAACTTCGACCGAAAACGCGAATTGGCAGAGGTTTTTGGGAAGACCAAAGAACCGTCGCGCCTCATCCGCGAATTGGCTTTTTTCACCGAGGTTCCCTTGCTGCCCGAAAAGACGCTTCTCTTTTTCGATGAGATTCAGGAATGTAAGGAGGCTTTGAACGCTTTGAAATATTTTTGCGAGGATGCGCCTGAATATCACATTATTGCGGCAGGTTCGCTATTAGGTGTGGCCATCAATGAGGGAAATTTCTCGTTTCCCGTGGGCAAGGTGAATTTCTTGCAGATGTTTCCGGTCAGTTTCAAGGAGTATTTGCGTGCCGCCGATGCCGTTTTGTTTCGACAATTGGACAGTTTGGCTGGTGGCGAGGAACCGCTTCCGACGGTTGTTTTCAACAGGGCTGAGGAATACTATCACGCCTATCAGGTTTGTGGCGGGTTGCCGCTGTCGGCGCGTTCCATGATTTGGGGCAAGGGCATCGAGACGGTTGAGAAAGTGCTGGAAGAGAATCTGATGGCCTACGAGATTGATTTCAGCAAACACGCTTTGAAGACCGACATTCCGAAAATCCATGCCATTTGGAAATCAACGCCCGAGCAACTGTCGCGCGAAAACAACAAGTTTGTCTATCGCGTTGTGCGCGAGGGTGCAAGGGCAAGGGAATACGAAAACGCTTTGCAATGGCTGGTGGATGCGGGGATGATCTATCAAGTGAAACTGTGCGAAAAGCCTGAACTTCCGCTGAGTTTCTATGAAAACTCGTCGGCATTCAAGGTGTATCTATTGGACATCGGTTTGTTGCGGAAACTGTCTAAGTTGCCTGCAGAGATTTTCGTCAGTGCCTCCCAATTGTTTACGGAGTTCAAGGGTGCCATGGCCGAAAATTTCGTCTTGACTTCTTTGTTGGCTCAAGGTTTTGCCATGCCCAACTACTGGACTTTGCAGGGCAACAAGGCCGAAGTGGATTTTCTTATAGCGAAAGGATTGACAGTCATTCCTATTGAAGTCAAGTCGGACAGGCGCATCAGCGGAAAGAGCTTCGCCGAGTACGACAAGAAATACCATCCCGATTTGCGGATTCGTTTCTCCATGAACAACATCAAGAAAGACGGTAACTTGCGGAATTTGCCAATCTTCATGGCCGATTGGGTTGGCAGTTACCTTGTAGGATAATGCCTTGTTGGGTCTTGTGGTTTTGAAAGTTCTGTGATAAAAATTGTCAAAAATCTACACTTTTTGTGTACGGTATCCAAAAAATTCCTATTTTTGCTTTCTATAAAAAGCAGAATTGAGTAAAAATTGCTTTCTGTAAAAAGCAGAATTGAGTAAAAACTGCTTTCTGTAAAAAGCAAAAGTGATTCAAAAATGCTTTCTGTAAAAAGCAAATTAAACTAAAGTGCTATGGAACAGTTGTTTGAGAAACAAGATGCCTTGCTCAACGCCACCAATATGGAGATTGTGAGAAACTTCATCAACCACGTCAATTGGGAAGCTCCTATGCTTTGCATCCGAGGACCGAGAGGCGTGGGCAAATCCACTTTGCTGAGGCAATACATCAGGCAACAATACGGTGTCGGCGGCGAGGAGGCATTGTATTGCTCCCTTGATTTCTCTTATTTCACCCAACATACTATTTTAGAGGTTGCCGAGAAGTTCTACAAACACGGAGGCAAGTTGCTGGTGCTCGACGAGGCGCATAAATACGAAAATTGGAGCCGCGAGGTGAAGGAAGCGGCCGATACCTATCCCAACCTTCAAATTATCTTGAGCGGCTCGTCGTTGCTGAAGTTGATTGACGGCGACGCCGACCTCTCGCGCCGCTGCCGTGGCTATTATATGCCTGGGCTTTCGTTCAGGGAATATCTCCAATTTTATAAAGGTATCGTTCTGCCTTGCCATTCGTTGGAGGAGATACTGGCTAATGCCAAGGAAATTGCGGCTGAAGTGAACAGCAAGTGCCGCCCGTTGCAGCATTTCCACGACTACCTGAAGTTCGGGTATTATCCTTTCTATCTGAAGAACCCCATCGATTATTATCCGCTTATCGAGCAGGTGACGAACTATGTCATTGATGTTGAGTTGCCGCAACTCCGCAATGTGAATCCGGGCAATTGCAGGAAGGTCAAGGCGCTGTTGAATGTGTTGGCGCAGCAGGTTCCTTTTGATGTGGACATCTCCAAGATGGCTTCGATGATTGAGTTGCAGCGTAACACTGTCATTGAATATTTGGGTCATTTGGACGATGCAAAACTTATCCATCTGCTCTACAGCGACCTCGTTTCCGTGAAGAAAATGCAGAAACCCGACAAGATTTATCTTGAAAACCCCAACCTCCTTTATGCTTTGGCAACCACTTCGGTGAAGGTTGGTACAGTGCGTGAATGCTTCGCAGTCAATCAGTTGAGTTATAGTCATACAGTGGAGTACGGCAAGCAGCAAGGCGATTTCAAGGTGGACGGGAAGTGGACATTTGAAGTCGGCGGCGAAGGCAAGACCTTTGATCAGATTGCCGATTTGCCCAATTCCTATGTGTTGGCTGATGACATTGAGTCGCCCCACGGTAACAAGTTGCCGCTTTGGATGGTCGGACTGTTATATTGATGATATTGCAAATTATGTTTTTTCGGTAATTTTTTTTCGGTAATTTTGCCGTCATGAGTAAACTCAAATCAAAAATACTAGTCGTCGATGACAACGCTGGCATCCGCTCGGCGTTGGGGATCTTGCTGCCGATGCGCTTCGACGAGGTGGAACTCATCGCTCCAAGATGCTGATGGAAACCATGCGAACCTTCAAGCCCGATGCGGTGCTGCTTGACATGAACTTCGAAACCGACATCAACACGGGCAACGAAGGCCTTTTCTGGCTTTCGGAACTGAAGCGCGATTTCCCCACGGTGGAGGTGGTGTTGTTCACGGCCTACGCCGACATCTCCCTCGCCGTGGAGGGCATGAAACGCGGCGCCTTCGACTTTGTCGTAAAGCCTTGGGACAACGCCAAACTGCTGGCCACCTTAGAAGAGGCCTGCAAAAAGCACAGAAAGAGCACTTTGCCTGAAACGGCAACCGTTTCACCCGCCATGCAATGGGGCGAGAGCGAAGCCATGACGCGGCTTCGCCACGAAGTGGAAAAAGTAGCTCCAACCGATGCCACCGTCTTGATTACGGGCGAAAATGGAACGGGTAAAGATGTGCTAGCCAACGAGATACACCGATTGTCGCGTCGGGCGGGCAGACCTATGGTGAGCGTCGATACAGGTGCTATCACCGACACCTTGTTTGAAAGCGAAATGTTTGGCCATGTCAAGGGTGCTTTCACGGATGCCTACGCCGACCATATCGGAAAGTTCGAGCAGGCCAACGGCACCACGCTTTTCCTTGATGAAATCGGCAACCTGCCGCTAAACCAACAAGCCAAGTTGTTGCGTGTGCTGCAAAACCGAAGCATCACTAAGGTCGGTGACACCAAGTCGGTGCCCATCGACATCCGCCTGATTTGCGCCACCAACCGCGACCTAAAGGCGATGGTCAAGGAAGGCAGTTTCCGCGAGGATTTGTATTACCGCATCAACATGATGCCTTTGCACTTGCCGCCTTTGCGCGAGCGTCCCGACGAAATCATCAGCCTCGCGGAACTGTTTGTGAAGGAGTTCGCCGCCACCTATCCCCGCAAGGCGCAAAGCCTTTCCGACGAGGCCAAGCAACTCCTGTTGCACTGCCGCTGGAGTGGCAACATCCGCGAGTTGCGCGGTTGCATCGAAAAGGCGGTCATCTATTCCGAAACGGAACAGATTCGTGTCGAGGACTTGAAACTCGGCGATTCGGAACTGATGGACGAGAACATTGCATCGATGGCCGACTACGAGGAAAAGATGATTCGCGAGGCTTTGAAGAAACACAACGGCAACCTCACACTCGTTTCCAAAGCCTTGAAAATGAGCCGCCCGACCTTGTATAACCGTTTGAAAAAATACGGGATATGAGCACGTGGCTTTGGATAGGTGTGGTTTTGGCGGCGGTCGTGGTGGCCGTTTTGTTGACGCGGTTTTTGGTGCGTCGCAACGATACCAAGAAAGTGTCGTTCATGATGGATGCTTTGGAGGACGGCGAGCTGAACTTCCGCTTTCAGGAGAAATCCTCTTTGAACCGTGCCTTGAACCGCATCC
>ONVP01000258.1 GCA_900321315.1 uncultured Bacteroidales bacterium | reverse complement strand
ATGGAAATAGCAGCTCGGCTTCAAATTAGGGTCAAGGGCACTGCCAACGCGGATGTTTCGGTAAACGCCTGAAATGGTCAGCGGCTCAATATAGAGGTTGTTTCCAACGTAGAAATAGCTATGGTCGGAGATAAGAATCTGCTTTCCAACCGCACCATCGCTCCAGTCCTCATGCTCCATCATCTTCTCAATAAGGCTCTCGCTCACTGCCACCTGCGACGAGTCAACAGGAACTCCTCCCGCTACAAAGGGGATTTCCAGCAGGTCATAAAAACCATCCGTGACACAATAGCCGTCGGCAAGTAGCACCAATGTGGTCCTTTCAGGCTGTTTTTGCACCGCATTACCTTCTGCAAATTGGAAAGGCAAAATAGCACAAGCCTCCACCCCTTCTACCTCGGGCAAGGCGTTCAGTTTATTCACTATCAAATCACGAGTTTTGACCGTTCGCGCATCGATGTAATACAAGTTTTTGTAGTTGTAGCCCAGATCCTCGTTGGCAAGGAATTCATATTGCCCCGTCACGACGAGCAACATTGACACGATGAACACATTCACCGCCACTTGAAGGCTCAACAGGAAAAGTTTCCAACGGCGTTTGTTCTCGCTGAAATTACGGATGGCTTGCCAAACGGGAACGCGGGTGTAGAGCAGTCCAGGAACGATTACCGATAGAACGAAAATGAACAAAATGACTACCGCCAATACCTTGATGCTGGGTCCGATGAGCGTGGTGGTAAAAGAAGTGCCCAAGAGGGTCTCGATGAGGTTGTTACCTGTCCAAATCAACAAGACCGCCAATGCCAAGGCAAGCCCGATATGGATTGCCGCTTCCTTGATGAGCATACCGTAAATCTCACGGCCACCAGCGCCATAGCACTTGCGGATGCCGATTTCCTTGGAACGTTTCACCATCGAGGAAAGTACCACGAGGATGTAGTTCATCAGGCTGATGAAAAGCAGCAGGAAAGCCACTGCCGAAAAGATGACCACTTTGCTACGCACATCAGGGTCGGAAGTATGCAGTTTGTTGAACGGCACCAGGTGATAGCGAACCTGATAGCCCATTTCGGTTTTCAGTTTCTCCAAGTCCTGATGGGTGGCCTGCATCTTGTAGATAGCCTCGTCGAGCGAGTTGGGATCAACACCTTTTTGCAGTTTCACATAACCCACGTACCTATCGTTGAACACCCAGTTTTCAGTTGATTCCTTTTGATACACATTCAATGAGAACACCACACCGTATGAAAACAAGCCGTTGGCGGGAAGATCTTCAAACACCGCCCCCACCACATATTTGGTCTTGTTGTTTTCTTGACTCACCATTTTCCCGATACTTTCATTAATGCCGCCCAATTTTTCGGCAAACGAACGCGAAATGACAACACTTTCCTTATTGTCCAGCGTACTTACCATATCTCCTGCCAATATGGGCTGGGAAAACACCTTGAAGAAACTGGTGTCGGCGATAACCGATGTTCCTTTGAAAACGACGTTTTCTTCTTCGTCAAGAAAGTTGATGACACGTTCGCCCGCTACGATACGAGTTGCCTCCTCCACGCCCGGCACTTCGGCCTTGAAGCCTAGAGCCACAGCTCCGCTAATCCGGTCAAAATCGTCTTGACGGTCGCCCATAACAGTTTCTGCCTTAATGAGATAGATGCGGTCCACATCCTTGTAGAAACTGTCGTAGGACAGTTCGAAGCACACCTTGGCAATGAGCACGATGCCAATGGCCAAGCCTATCCCCAACGATAGGATTTTGATTAGGTTGTCTTTGAATCTGTTCATAGTATATAATATTTGAATGTTTTCTATAGTTTTGTCACAAAACCTGCAAAACTGTCAAAACCTTTTTCTCACAAGGAAAGTCGCCAACCGGCTCCTTTCCAACGGCAAGCGGTTGCGAGCCGTTGATTACATTTTTATTATTGAAAAGGTTTTGCATTGTTTTGAATGTTTTGTGATTAAAATACCAATACATCGCTTTCTCCGAAGTTGTCATACGACGAGGTAATCACTCGTTCGCCTTTTTCCAAGCCTTCGACGACCTCATAATACTGCGGGTTCTGCCGCCCGATGCGGATGTCGCGCTTCACGGCTTTGCTGCCATCGGAGGTTAGCACGTAAATCCACTTGCCGCCCGTCTTCTGGTAGAAGGCACCGCGCGGGATGAGCACCGCCTCCACGGGCTGGCCGAGTTGCAGGTTGAGGTAGTAGGTCTGGCCGCTACGGATGTTCTCTGGCTGCTGCCCGACAAACTTGAAGTCGGCCTTGAACTTGCCGTCGCGCACCTCGGGATACACCTTGCGGATCTGCGCTTGATAACGCTCGCTCTGCCGCTCGAAGGTGGCCTCCAAGCCTGCCGTGATGCGGTCGATGTAGTGCTCATCGATTTGGGCCTCGATCTTGTAACTGTCGAGGTTGTTGATTTGCCCGATGCGCGAACCTGCGCTCACCGACTGGCCGAGGACGACATCCAAAAGGCCCAGTTCGCCGTCGATGGGCGCCTTGATGGTGAGGTTGTCCTTGCGCTTGCGGATCATCATCATATTGAGGCGCATGTTGTCGAGGCTTTCGCGCATCTGCATGATTTCCACCGAGCGGTAGAGGCTGTCCTGTTTGGCGCGGTTGATGACGAGTTTGAGGCGGTTGGAGTAGAGTTGGTAGTCCTCCTCGGCCTTCAGGAAGTCCTCTCGGGCGATGAGGCCGTCGTCATAAAGGGCTTTTTGCGCCTCGTAGGTGCGTCGGTTGCGCTGCACCTCCATTTGCAGTTGCAGTTTCTCCTGCTCGACGCTCAACTTCTGCTGCTCCATCTGAATCATGGTGTTGCGCAGGATGTTCTCCTTCTCGGCGAGGTCGGCCTCGGAGTTGAGGATTTGCATGTCGAGGTTCTCGTTGCTCAAAATGAGGATGACATCGCCGGTGCTGACGCGGCTACCTTCCTCGGCCACAATCTGCTGCACCACGCCGCCCTCCAAAGGACTGATTTGGATGGTCGTCATGGGCGCGACCTGTCCGCTGATGCGGATGTAGTCGTTGAACTCGCCTTGGGTGACGGTGCTCACGGTGATGTTGTCCGCGTCGATGCGGAGTTTCTGGGAGTCGTCCCTGAAAATGAGCCAGAGGATGAAGGCCAAGAGCAAAGCCCCGCCCCAAAACGGCAAAGCCTTCTTCGTGAACGCGCGGGCAATGCCTTTCTTCTTTTCGATCTTTCGATCCATTGTGTTGGTTTCCATATTCGTTGTTATTTGTTGTTTGCTTCTATTATTCTTGGATTGCTTCGCAAGAAATCGTTCAAAAATCTTTATTAAAATCATTCAAAATCAATTTCTTATATTTTGATAGATTTTTTATTCGATTTTTGACAGATTTCTTGCCTTTAGGCAATCCCATTATTCTTTCTTCAACGCATTCACAGGATTCACCCGAGCCACGGAGACAATCTGCCACAGCACCGAGCCAATGGCAATGATGAACGACAGCACCACCGTGACCACGAAAATCCACGGATGCAGGTCGATGCGATAGGCGAAGTCCTCCAAATAGCGTTTGCAGAGCCACACCGACACGGGGATAGCAATCGCGTTGGCAATCAGTATCATAAT
>ONVP01000259.1 GCA_900321315.1 uncultured Bacteroidales bacterium | reverse complement strand
TTCGCGAGCAAGCCGAGCGCTACCTTGCGGAAACCGACTGGGACAAATGGGTGGCCGAGGAGGACTTGTTCAACGACGTGGAGGACATATTCTACAAGCGCCTTGTGGGGATGGCCCGCAACATGAAGGCCAAAGGCTATTCGGTTGAACAAATCGCCGAGGTTACTGGGCTTTCAGAGATTGAAATTATGGAATTGTAATCAACTCACAAATTTTGGTTTTTCGCGAAAAAAAGTGCATTTTTTTGGCGGGAAATCGTAATTTTGCAGCAACAATAGAAACGGAGGAAAATATGACAGCCATAGAAATGAAGTATTCCTTATTTAAGGAAATTGATGCTATCGACGACGAGTCGATGCTATACCAACTGTCGGCTTTTATCAGAAGTTTGCTATGTGCTTCCCAAAAAGAGGTTGCCGTGGAGGTGAACAAGGAAGGGATTCCCGAATTCATCCGCAACATGAGCGCCAGAACCGGCATGACCGGCAAGGAGGACGTAAAGGAAATCATGCACCAGCATTGGGAGGAAAAGTATGGACAAGCTGTTTCTTGACACAAACGTAGTGATAGATTTCCTGTGCGAGCGCAGCAATGACTTCTACCTGCCCGCAGCGAGGCTGATGGTGAAAGGCTATAACAAGGAAGTGGAGCTGTGGTGTTCCTCCCTGACTTTTGCCACCGCCGACTATCTGTTGGAGAAATACCACGTCAGCCAAGCAGACAGAACCAACATGCTGAAGGAATTCATCCAAGTTTGCCAGCCGTCGTGCGTGGACCGCGAGGTAATCGAAAAGGCGTTGTCATCGGACTTCAAGGACTTTGAGGATGCCTTGCAGTATTTCTCCGCCAAGAAATGCGGTGCCGAGGCCATCATCACTCGAAACAAGAAGGACTTCAAGACCTCGGAGCTTCCTTTGTATCTGCCGACTGAATATTTGGCATTGTAAACCCCGATTCAACCCACCAACCCCACGCGGAAAGCGAAGAGAATCAGTTCGTTGGTGGATTTTACGCCGATTTTGCTGAAGAGGCTGCTTTTCATGTTCTCGATGCTGTGTGGCGTGACGCACATTTCCTCGGCAAGTTGTTTGGTGTTCAGTCCGCTGGCGCATAGCGAGATGAGTTCCATCTCGCGGCGCGAGAGGTTGGAAACGCACTCCATGTCGGCCTTCAAGTTGTCGTGCAGGTGCATGGTTTCCTCTTCCTCGTAGGTGCCGCCTCGCATCACCGTTGCAATCACCTTGGAGAGCGTTTCGGGCTGTATGTTCTTGCCCATGTAGCCATTGATGCCCTTGTCCATCAGCTGCTTGACGACGGCTCCTCCGGCCTCGCCCGAGAGGATGACGATTTTCGTTTCCGGACAAATGCGCTTGGCGACCTCGATGACGTCGAGGCCCGTACCGTCGGGCAGGGCATAGTCCAAGAGGATGAGGTCGAGGTCGGTGCCCTGCTCTTCAAGGAAGATGATGGCCTGCGCCACATTCTCGGCTTCGCCCAACAGTTTGCAGTTCATTTCGGTGTCTTCGAGCGACATTCGTATGCCCAAGCGGCACAGCGGTTGGTCTTCGACGATTAGGATTCTTATGGTGTTGCTTTCTTCCATGTTTTTTACTTTTTGTTCACACTAAAACGAACCACGGTTCCCTGCCCTCGCTTGCTTTCGATGCTTATCTTGCCGCCGGTCTTGTCGAGCAGTTCCTTACTGACGAAGAGGCCGATGCCCGTGCCCGTTTCGCCGCTGGTGCCTTTGGCCGACGAGGTAATAAAGTCGAACATCTTCTCCAATTTCTTCTCGTTGATGCCCATGCCGTCGTCTTCCACCGCCACCCACACGCGGCTGCCTTCTTGCGTGGCTTTCACGCGCACCTCGCCTTTTGGATAGGAGAACTTCACCGCGTTGCTGAGCAGGTTTTGCAGCACAAGGCTTACCACGTTGGCGTCGTCGTGGACAATCAAATCGGGCGCGATGGCATTGACGACTTTCAGCGACTTCATGCCGATGGCGGTTTCCAGCGTTTTGATGTTGTTTTCTGCGATGTTGTGCAGGTTGAAGTCGGTTGGAGTGATGCTGCTGTTTGTCAGTTCACCCCTTACCCACTGCATGATGTTGGAAACGCGGCTGTAGAGTGTTTCAGCCGACGAGTGCATCATGATGAGGTTGGCCTTGCGGTCGGTTTCGCCGAGGCTGTCGTAGCCCGTGGTCATCTGGCCCAGCATGGTGCAAATGGCCCCCACGGGCGTCTTCACGTCGTGCGACACGATGGAAAGCAGCCTGTCTTTGGTCAGGTTGATGTGCTCCAGTTCCTTGTTACGCTTCTTGCGGGTTTGTGCCAAAAGGTAACCGATGAAAGCGATGAGCAGTAGCAGCGCCGCAATGATGGACAACACCAAGGCATACAGCCTGTTGCGCTTCGACTTTTCCTGTTCTTTCAGCAGTTCGAGTTCCTTCTCTTGCATGGCGTAGCGCACTTGGTAGTCGCGGATGAGTTGCTGTTGGGTCTCGTTGAAGATGGAGTCTTTCATGGCCATGCTGCGCTCGTAGTACTCGAGTGCCCGCATCGGGTTGTTGTCGCGCTCGTGCCGGTAGGCGCTTTCGAGGGCTTCTTGGAGAAGCTTGTCGTAGTGATTCTCTTCCGCCATGGCGATGGCTTTGGAGTAGTCGCCGCGCTGCAAGTGTATCACCGCTTGGAGAAACACTTCGTTGTTGTCTTTGGCTAACTGCAGCGCTTCGTCAAGAAGCCATGCGGCTTCCTTCTTCCCTTCCTTGTCGGTGTTCTCGTATGCCTTCGACAGCGTCAGGAGGCGGTTGATGACCTTGTTTGGCGAGTCTTGGTAGCGTAGCGAGAGTTCCAGCGACTGCTCGGCATAGCTCACGGCATCGTCTTTCTTTTGGGCGAGACGCACCTCGGCGAGGTTCTGGTAGTAGGTGGCCAAGTCGAGGTTGGAGGCGGTGTCGTTGGCACCCACTTCGCCGAGCATGGCGATGCATTTGTTGTAGAGTTCCTCGGCGCGGTCGTATTCGTTCATGGCAAGATAAATCTCCGCGATGTTGTTGATGACATAGCGTTTGCTGACTTCCGCCATCTCGCCGCCCATCTCGTCCATGATTTCGGAGCATTGGTTGTAGCACTCGATGGCTTTGTCCAACTGCCCGAGGCGCTGATAGGCATTGGCGAGAGTCATGCAGCAGCCCGCCTGGTTGAAGAGGTCGCCGATTGCGCGATAGTGCTCGATGCCCACCTCGGAATACAGCACAACGCGCTGGAAATCATCGTTGTCGTAGTAATGGAGAATCATTGTGCGCAATAGTTTTTGCTTGATTTCGTCCTTGTCGGTGTGGGCATCGAAGTTGGGTTCGCGGCCTATGACCTCGTCGATGGCGACGGCGGCGTTGTAGGCGGCCTCTCCCCTGCTGTCGTCGAAGACGCGGAAGAGGCTGTCGAGGTCTTGTGCGGCGGAAGCGAGGCTACAGCCCATCAGCACACCTATTAATAATAGCAGGTTTTTCTTCATGTTCTATGCATTTGATTAGGTTCTCCAAGTCGAAATCTTCCGATTTCACGGTGATGCGGGCTTGCTCGTAGAACGGCAGGCGCTCGGCGTAG
>ONVP01000260.1 GCA_900321315.1 uncultured Bacteroidales bacterium | reverse complement strand
GAAGAAGCAGATGGAGAAGATCCCGCTGCTGTCCAACCTGATGCGGTATGTGCACTGCGAGTTTCTCGACCGCGACAACATCCGCGAAGGCATCGCCAAAGTCGTCCGAAACACCCACCTCATGGGCCGTTGGCAAATCCTTTGCAAAGACCCGCTCACCATCACCGACACGGGGCACAACGTGGCCGGCATCACCGAAGTGGTGCGCCAATTGGCTGAAATGCACTACAATAAGCTCCATTTCGTCCTCGGCATGGTCAACGACAAGGACATTGACAGCGTTTTGCAGCTTCTCCCTCGCGGAGCGGAGTATTACTTCTGCAAGGCCGACATTCCCAGAGGATTGGATGCCAACATCTTAGCCGAAAAAGCCTTCGACATGGGACTTCGAGGACAGGTGTTCGAATCCGTCAGTCACGCCTACCGCTCGGCGGTAAACAACGCCCATTTCGGTGATGTTGTTTTTGTCGGCGGCAGCAATTTCACCGTAGCTGAGATGGTGTAACGGAATAATTCTTACCTTTGCGGAAAATCCACCCAACCCTTGAAAGGCAAGAAGTTAAATATCATCATTTTAGTATTTTTCTCCATCGCATTGGGTTCGTGCAACATCAATAGGTTTGTGCCCGAGGGAAAATATCTGGTGAAGAAGAACACGGTCATCCTCGAGGAGAAAAACACGGAAATCAGCAAGTCGAAGTTGTCGTCCTACATCGCGCTGAAGCCATACAAATCCTTTTTCCAGACCAACGTCCCGTTTTGGGTCTATTACCAGCACGAGAGGCGGCCCAAAAGCAAGTTCTGGAATTGGATGGACAAGACTTTTGGCAAAGAGCCAGTGTATTACGACGAGATGGAGGCCGACCGCTCGGCAAACCAAATGATGCGCTATCTCGACAACGTCGGGTATTTCCATTCGACGGTGGCGCATCAGGTGAAGACCCAACGGAAAAAGGCCAAGGTCACATACATCGTCAAGCCGACGCGCCCCTACCGTGTCAACAGCATGGAATATGTCATCGGCGACAGCATCATGGAAAGGTTCATCATGCGCGACAAGGAGAAATTCCCGCTCGGCGTGGGCGACATCTACAGTGCCTACGCTCTTGACGACCAACGAGAAATGATTACCGAAAGGCTCAAAAACTCAGGCTATTACTTTTTCAACCGCGACAACATACGCTACGAGGTGGACAGCAATTTCATGGACCACAGCCTCGCCGTCACCATGAAAATAGCCAAAAACCCGCTCGCCCACAAGCAATACCGCATCAACAGCATCAGCGTTTTCCCGAACTATTCCGTCTTCAGAATGAACGACCGTCCGTCCGACTCGGCCACGCTCCGCATGGAAATCGGAAACCGAAAGATTCCCAACACATTGAATTTCTATTATTTCGGCAAGCCCAACGTGAAGCCTCAAGCTATGGCCCGTTCCGTCCAGATTGTCGAGAAAATGCCCTACAACCTTAGAAGCGTCACCAGCACTTACAAAAGCCTGTCGAACTTCGCGCTGTTCAATAATGTCAACATTGCCTTCGACACCGTTTCGGGCCAAACCGACTCGCTCAACCTGCTCGACTGCAAGATCACCATGCAGCAAAGCAACGCCCATTCCTATTCGATACAGGCAGAGGGCACGCGGTCAGACAGCGACTTGGGCATCCGTGGCAGCCTTTCCTACACCAACAGGAACATTTTCAAGGGCGCGGAGATGCTACAAATCAGTCTGAAAGGAGGCTTCGAGGCGCAAAGCATCCTCAATTTCTCCGATTCGACACAAAACCACCGAAGGTTCAACACGAGGGAATTCGGCGCGTCGGCCAGCCTCGTGTTCCCCAAGTTCCTCAGTCCCTTCCCAATGAAAGTCTTCTCAAGGGACTACCAACCCACCACCTCCATCAACCTTGGATTCAACTCGCAGGTGCGCTATTACTATTCGCGCTACATCTCCACACTCTCGTTCAGCTACGACTGGAAAAGCAGTCCAAGGCTGAGGCAAAACCTCGCGCCCGTCTATCTCAACACCGTGAAAATCGCAAACATCGATCCTGTCTTCCAACAGTTTCTTGATTCCGAGAACAACCAAAGGAAGAAAGACCAATACACAGACCATCTGATTTTCGGACTTCGTTATGCACTGACTTACAGCACACAGAGCCTCAACAGGCAAGGAAGTTTCTTCTATCTCCGCGCCGACTTCGAATCGAGCGGCAACCTGCTTTCGCTGTTCAACAACACCAAACTGATGGCGGAGCAAGAAGACCACTACGATATTTTGGGCATCCGCTACGCGCAATATGTGCGCACCAGTTTCGACATACGCGAACACATCAAACTCAACGAGACCTCGTGGCTTGTGCTTCGGCAATGCCTTGGAGTGGGACTGCCTTACGGCAATTCCGAGGAGCTGCCTTTCGAGCGCAGCTTCTACGCCGGTGGAGCCAACAGCATGAGAGGCTGGTCGTACCACAACGTCGGGCCGGGCGGTTTCAACCCCATGTACAGCGAAATGGAGAAAATCGGCGACCTGCTCTTGGAACTGAACGCCGAGTATCGTTTCCCCATCTACAACATCTTCAACGGTGCGATCTTCGCCGACTTGGGCAACATCTGGACACTGCAACCCAACCCCTCCATGCCCGATTGCGAGTTCAAGCCTGACACATTCTACAAGCAACTTGCCTTCGATGCCGGTTTCGGCTTGCGCCTCGACGTGTCGTTCCTCATCCTACGCCTCGACTTGGCCTACGCCTTACGAAACCCCTATGCCGACAACACGGGCAACTATTGGCGCTTCAACGAGCCGTTCTACAACAACCTCAAGCTGCAATGGGGCATCGGATACCCTTTCTGACGGTCATGTTGATGAGTCGCGCCGCCCTATATGACAAGATGCTCCAATCCTTCGGATTCGTTCCCACCGAAGGCCAAGCCACCGTACTCTACCATCTGGCCGCTTTTCTTCTATCGCAGAAAGAAAACCCCACCTACATCCTGAAAGGCTATGCAGGAACGGGAAAGACCTCGCTCGTCAAGACCTTGGTACACACCTTGCCTTCCATCGGGATGCGATATGTGCTGATGGCACCCACGGGAAGAGCCGCCAAAGTGCTGGGTGGCTACACGGGACAGAACGCCTCCACCCTCCACAAAAAGATTTACCAAGCCATGACTTTCCCCGATGGGAGCATCCGCATCACACGGGCCGAGAACAAATACAAAAACACCCTGTTTATCGTCGATGAAGCCTCCATGATTGGCGAACACCACGAGTTTGGCGGCAAAAGTCTTTTGGACGACCTGCTGGAATACGTCTTTTCAGGCCAAAACTGCCGGCTGCTGCTCATTGGCGACACGGCACAGCTGCCGCCCATCGAAAGCCGCGAAAGTCGTGCCTTGGACTGCGACTACATGAAAGCCGAGTTTCCCGTCACCGCCGCCACCTTCGAACTCACCGAAGTGAAACGACAAGCCTTGGAATCGGGCATACTCTACAATGCCACCGAAATCAGGGAACGATTAGGGCAGCAACTCGACTCGTATTCGCTGCCATTGTTCAGCTTGGAAGGCTTCCCCG
>ONVP01000315.1 GCA_900321315.1 uncultured Bacteroidales bacterium | reverse complement strand
TTGCCCAGGCTCCTCAGGTCCTGAAGCGCGTAGGGCTTGAGGGAGGAGGTCTTCAGCGCAGCGATGGCCTGGATCAGGGCCGTGGCGCCAGACATTGCGGTGACAAGGTCCACGCCGTGGTTGATGGCCAGGGAGCGAATGGTGATGCCGTCGCCGGAGGCCCGGCCGCCGCGCGGGGTGTTGATGAGGAAGGAGACCTCGCCGTTCTCGATGGCGTCCTTGATGTCGGAGCGCGTAGGCTCGCGGCTCACCATGCCGGCCACGAAATAGAGGCGATTCTCAGGGTTGATTTGGAAGTTGGCACCGAGTTTCGGGTTGAAAAACAGGTAGTTCTGATGATAGGGGATGCTGTCGAAGCTGTCGTCCATGCCCGAGAGCGTGTAATCAATGAAGCGCATTTGCATGTCTCCATACATGTTGAAACGCTTTGAAATGTCGTAGTTGAGTTTCAGGAAAGTGGTGTTGTCTTGCTTGATGCCACGGTTGCGATACCATTCGTAAGGGTTTTCTTCGCTGATTTCGAGCAGATTAACCCCGTCGAGGCTCAAGTCGTCTTGTGCCCAAATGAGGTTGCCGAAGTGGAGACCGTCATAATATAAATAGGTGTTGCCGAGGGTGGCGGAGAACTTTTCGGTTTGGTAATTGGCGGAGAGCACGCCCGTATAGCCGTTGTTGTCCATTTTCTTGCGGTGGATGAAGTCGCTTTTCGCAGTGCCGCTGAGGCTTGTGAGGCCATAGTACGAACCGGGTTTCTTGTTGTCTTTGTATTGCTCGTAATAGCCGTCTCCGTGGGTGAAGTCGAAGGCTGCATTCAGTGTCCAGTAGTGGTTGGGGCGGAAAGAATAGTAGAGTTGGTAATGGTATTGGCCGTAGTTATCAGTTTCGTTGTCGTAATAGTGGATGTTGCCGAACTCATCGTAGTAGGAACCCACACCGTTGTAAGTCGGATCTTGGTCGAGGTCTTCGGCGGAGGCGCCGTCCCAAGTGATGCCGGTATTTTGAAAACCAACGATGGATATGAGTTTCAACAAATAACGATTGCCATACCAACTCATATTAAGAAATGCCGACTTTTGGTTTGAGTTTCCGTTACGGACAAATCCATCGCTATTGAGAATGCTGATAGCCATATCAATAGAAAATCTGTCGAGGAAGTTTCCAGTGCCAATGGCGCGTCCAGTGCCAAAAGTGAGGCCATATTGTTGTGTGTTGAATGATCCATGCGACATATCGACCTTTATATAAGGCTCAGGCGCGACGGTAAAAGTTTGCAAATTCATGGCGCCGCCGAAGGAGGCCGAGCCGCCATTGGAGGCACCGATACCGCGTTGCAACTGAATGCTTTGCGCCATGCCGCCAAGGTTAGGGATGTTGTACCAAAACACCGACTGGCTCTCAGGGTCGTTGAGGGTGATGCCGTTGATGTTCACGTTGATGCGGGTTGCATCGACGCCACGAATGCGGAACGAGGTGGCACCGACCATGCCGTTTTCGCCGCTGACGACTACTGAAGGCTCCAACTCCAGTTGGTAAGGTAGTGAAGGCAAAAGCTTGATTTCCTGTAGTTTGTCGCGATTCATCTCCGAAGTGGTGAGCGGGGTTTTGCCGTCGGCACGCGAGGCATTAATAACGACTTCGTTAAGTTGTAGCGTGTCAAGCACCGAGCCATTGACGGCAACATGGTGTTGGGCATGAAGACTCATCGCCATCAGCGTGGCGAAGTAGAGGAGTAAGGTTTGTTTTTTGAGCATAACTCGTTGATTTAAAGATTAATAATTCAATAAATCAATAGAGGAATGATGAGGAACTCGATTCCCTGTCTCGGCATTATCCGTATCAGGTGCAAAGGGTTTGATCTCAGCCTGTCTTTCAATCCGCTTGCGCGAATAAGGCACCCCTATTGGTATCGGCGGCAAAAATAGGACTTTTTTCGATACGCCAATCAAAAACCGACAAAATAGCAAAAATATCCCACAAATGCCGCCACCAAAGCATTGACAATCTTGGCCTTGACGAAACTCCGCTTGCTTTCCGCCAAAAGCGGCAATGAAGCGTGTCCGTCTTGCGAGATGCTGCTGGCCAACAGCACCGAAAACGGCACGACGCCCGTGGCAAACAAAGTGACAAACAGCAGATGCGGCCCCGACTCAGGAATGATGCCGATGAGCACGGCCAACAGTATCATCCAAGGAATGTTGTTGCTGATAAGTGCTTCAATGTCAAAGTAGTGCATCCCGACTTGGATGACAAACAGCGCACCGAAAGTCCAGAGGAAAATGCTCAGGAAATGCTTGCGGATGATGTGCTCCCAAAGGTGTTCCTTGATGATATGTTCGCCCGCCGTGGCAACAAACCACACCACAAACAAACTGACCACTGCAAAAATGAGGTTCATCCAATATTCGTCGAAGATATTGAGGTGAGTATGAACAACTTCCACCGCTTCCTCGTGCTCGTGTTCGTGCTCCAACATGCCGAAAACCAAGGCTACGATGAACAGAATTACGCCCAATAAAAGCGCGATGCGCTCCGCGCTGGCATGGCGCATGTTGCGTAACGAGGCTTTCTCCACGGTTTTGCTTTCTTCCTCATGGATTTGGTAGCCGTCTTCGCAGCCTTCGTGCGCATGGGAGTGGGACTGTGGCTTGGCAAACCTGTCCACCAACAAGCCCGAAGCGACGGCCACCACAAACAAAACCGCCATCAGCAGCAGGGCTTCCTTGGGAATCATGGCGAGCATGATGAAGGCTTCATCGCCCGACGAGG
>ONVP01000261.1 GCA_900321315.1 uncultured Bacteroidales bacterium | reverse complement strand
CAATATGGACAAAACAACGGCGATGGCCTTGCCACTTATATGTTCTGGCTGCTCTTCGGCGACCCGACCTTGACAGTGCGCACCGCCGTGCCCACCAACATGAACGTAACCCACGCCGCCTCGATGAGCACCACGGCGACGAGCTTCACCGTGAACGCTCCCAACGGCAACGGTGCCTTGGCCACCCTGACGCGCAACAACGAAATCCTGGGTTCGGCCACCATCAACAACGGCACGGCCAACATCACCTTCGCCGCTCCCGGCACCACTGGCACCGCCACTTTGACCGTGTTCGGTTACAACAAGATCACTTATGTTGGCACCGTCAATATCACGAGCGGTGGAACGCAAAGCTACACCGTCAGCGTGTCGGCCAACCCAGAGGAAGGCGGCACCGTTGAGGGCGGCGGCACTTATACCCAAGGCCAAAGCTGCACCGTGACGGCCACAGCCAACGAAGGCTACACTTTCCTCAACTGGAAAGAAGGCAACAACGTGGTTTCGACCAATGCAGAATACACCTTCAACGTGACCTCCAACCGCACTTTGGTGGCCAACTTCGAGGCACAGCCGCAGAGCTACACCATCTCGGTTTCGGCCAACCCAACCAATGGCGGCACGGTGACAGGCGGCGGCACCTATACCCAAGGCCAAAGCTGCACCGTGACGGCCACGGCCAACACGAGCTACACCTTCGTCAATTGGAAGGAAGGCAACAACGTGGTTTCGACCAATGCCAGCTACACCTTCAACGTGACCGCCAACTGCACTTTGGTGGCCAACTTCGAGGCACAAACCTACACCATCACCGCCACCGCCAATCCGGCCAATGGCGGCACCGTCACGGGCGGCGGCACCTACAACCATGGCCAGCAATGCACCTTGACCGCCACGCCTGCCACGGGTTACACTTTCGTCCGTTGGACCAAGAACGGCACACAGGTTTCCACCAATGCCAACTACACCTTCACCGTGACCGAATCAGCAGCGTTTGTGGCGCATTTTGAACTGCAAAGCTACACCATCACGGCCACGGCCAACCCAACCGATGGCGGCACCGTTGCCGGCGGCGGCACATACGACCATGGCCAAAGCTGCACCTTGATTGCCACTGCCAACGAAGGCTATGACTTCGTGCGCTGGACCAAGAACGGAACGCAAGTGAGCACCAACGCCAGCTACACCTTCACCGTGACCGAGTCGGTGGCGTTTGTGGCGCATTTCGAAGCACAAACCTTCACCGTCAGCACCACCGCCAACCCAACGGAAGGCGGCACCGCTGCCGGCGGCGGAACCTACACCTACGGCTCTTCATGCACCGTGAAAGCCAGTGCCAACGAAGGCTACGACTTCATCAACTGGACCGAAAACGGCAACGTGGTTTCGACGGAAGCCGAATACACCTTCAACGTCACAAGCAACCGCGCTTTGACGGCCAACTTCGAGCTGCAAAGCATTGAAATCACCGCCATCGTTGATCCGGAGGAAGGCGGCAGAATCATCGGCCTGCGGACCTACACCTACGGTGAGGAAGTGACCCTGACCGTTGAAACCAACGAAGACTACGCCTTCCAGAAATGGACCGAGAACGGCGAGGTGGTTTCGGAAGAACAGACCTACACGTTCATCGCGACGAGAAACCGCAACCTGGTGGCCCAGCTCCTGTACACCGTTGGCATCAATGAAAGCCACATTTCCGCTAACATCTACCCCAACCCCACCCAAGGCGAAGTCACCGTGACAGCCGAAGGCATGAGCCACATCCGCATCGTGAACGCTTACGGACAAACGGTTTACAACGCCAAGGTGGAAAACGACCAAGTCCGCATCGACCTTTCCCAAATGGCCAAGGGCATCTACATGATGCACATCGAGGCCGAGGGCGGGCAAGCCGTTAGGAAGATTGTGGTGGAATAAACACCTTACACCTTACAATAAAAATCCCGCTGGAAACGGCGGGATTTTTTTGTTGCCGCTTTTGCACGTTTTCAAAATTATGCTTATTTTTGCGGTTGAAAAACTTAATTTGTTATGCCCAATATCTATTCATCAATAAAAAAGTGAAATAATCATGTATAGGATAATAAAAGCAGAATATGCGGGCGACTATAAGGTGCTGATCACCTTCGATGACGGGCAGAAACGATTGGCCGACTTCCATGGCTTTATTTCCAAAAGCCTGCATCCCTCCATACACAAATATATCGATAAAGCCCTGTTCCAGCAATTTGAGTTCGACAATTACGAAATCCATTGGGGCTCACAATTCGACATTGACCCATACGATATTTACTATGGTGAGTTTGAGGCTAAAGACAGTCCTTATTTTGTCGATATTGAAGCTGCAAAAACTCAATTTGAGCTTGTGGAATAAAAAAATAGCAAACCTATGAAAATCAAATTCATCGGTGCAGCCCAAGAAGTGACGGGCAGCAAGCACCTCATCACCACCGACCACGGCAAGAAAATCCTCTTGGACTGCGGCATGTTCCAAGGCAAGGGCCTCGAAACCGACGCGGCCAACCGCAACATCATGGTCGATCCCAAGGAACTCGACGCCATCATCCTCACCCATGCCCACATCGACCACTGCGGCCTGATACCTTATTTCTATAAGCTCGGCTTCCGTGGCCAAGTGGTCTGCACCAAAGCCACCGAAGACCTGTGCAGCATCATGCTCCCCGACAGCGGCTTCATCCAAGAGAACGATATGGTGTGGTTCAACAAGAAACGCCGCCAACAAGGGCTGCCCGCTTTGCAACCCATTTATACCGAGAAAGATGCCCGCGCCTCGATGGAACTGTTTGTCAGCGTGGCCTACAACCGCTACTTCAACATCGACAACAACATCAAGGTGAAGTTCAACAACACGGGCCACCTCCTCGGCAGCGGCTGCGCCATCCTCGAAATCGACGAGGGCGGCAAAATGACGCGCATCGCCTACACGGGCGACATCGGGCGCTCCTACAACTACCTGCTGCGCTCGCCGGAGCCGTTCCCGCACTGCGACTACCTCATCACCGAGGCCACCTACGGCAACCGCCTCCACAGCGACCGCGAAAACGCCGAACAGCAACTCTTGGAAATCATCTACCACACCTGCGTCGAGAAACGCGGCAAACTCATCATCCCGTCGTTTGCTGTCAGCCGCACCCAAGAGATTGTGTTTCTGCTGAACAACTTCTACAACGAAGGCAAACTGCCCGAGAAGATCCCGGTGTTCGTCGATAGTCCCTTGGCCGTCAATGCCACCGAAATTTTCCGTATGCACGTGGACCTGTTCAACGACAACGTGAAAGACGTCATCGAATACGACCCAGACCCCTTCGGTTTCAACGGTCTCACCTTCATCCGCGACATCAACCAGTCGAAAGCACTGAACGCCCGCAAGGAGCCTTGCATCATCATCTCCGCCTCAGGCATGATGGAGGCCGGTCGCGTGAAGCACCACATCGTCAACAGCATTGAGAGCCCCAACAACAGCATCCTCGCCATCGGCTATTGCTCACCCACCACATTGGGCGAGACCTGCAACGGTTTCCATCTTCGGCAATGAACACGCGGTGAACGCCGAAATCTTCGCAATCGACGCATTCAGCGGCCACGGCGACTACAAGGAAATGCTCGACTACCTGAGCTGCCAAGACCCGAACAAAATCAAGAAGACTTTCATCGTGCACGGCGACATTGAGGCACAAAAGTTCTACAAACGCCAACTGCGCAAGGCCGGCTGGGACAACATCGTCATCCCCGAACCGGGCGAGGTGTTTGAACTGAAATGAAACAAAAAACGGTCGGAGCCAAATCCGACCGTTTTCTTTTATCCTTGACTTTCGAGCTTCTTTCGTTTCGAGAAACTCCACACAATCATCACGATGCCGAGAATGACAAACGGCAGGCTGAGCCATTGGCCCATGTCGAAGGTCATGTTGCGCTCGAAATCGACTTGCACGTTCTTCAGGAACTCGATGGCGATGCGCGAGCCGAAGATGATGATGAGGAAGGTGCCGAACATCAGGCCGGGCTGCTTGTGGCCGAGGTCGCGCTTGTAGTACATCCACAGCAGGATGCCCATGGCCACGAGGCAGAAGAAGGCCTCGTAAAGCCCAGTGGGATGGCAGGGCAGCCATTGCTCGGGCGGGCAGCAATTTGCCCACGAGGTGCAGGGCGTGTAGTTGTCGAGAGTGCCACAAAACTGCTCCGCGCCGCGCATGAAGACGAAACCCCACGGCAACGCGGTCGGCGTGCCGTAAATCTCGTGGTTCATCACGTTGCCCACGCGAATCAGCGCCCCGACGAGGCACACGGCCACCACAATGCGGTCCATCATCCAGATGTAGTTGATTTTCTGCAAGTTGTCTTTTTCCTTCTTCGACTTGTTGTAGTTGCGCACATAGAGCCACAAGCCGATGAGGATGCCGATGGCGCCGCCGTGGCTGGCGAGTCCGCCTTCCCAAATATACAGCATCGAAATGGGGTTGGCCAAATAATCCTTCGGCTCATAGAAAAGGCAATGTCCGATCCTCGCCCCGATGACGGTGGAAAGCAGCATGTAAACCAGCAACTTGTCCAGCGAATCGTCGGTCATTTTCTCACGGCGGTAGATGCCTCGCATGATGAAATAGCCGATAAGGAAGCCCATGGCCCACAGCAGGCCGTACCAGCGGACTTGCAAAGATCCCAACGAAAACAAGACGGGATCGACGTTCCAAGTGATGTAGTTCAATAGCATGGTTCAAAATTTTGGGGCAAAAGTAGGAATATTTTTCCCTTTTCCGGAAGTGAACGCTACAAAATTACACACTTTTCACGATACGGCTACTAAAAAAACGGAAATCTTGAGCATTATCCCAACTCGTTTTTTCCGAACACGGATTTCACGAAAAAAATCCCTGTCATCCTCCCTCCCCTCAAAAAAA
>ONVP01000263.1:1040-4565 GCA_900321315.1 uncultured Bacteroidales bacterium | reverse complement strand
GGGAGATTCTTTCGAGGAGCGCGTCGATCACGCGGCGCAGCAGCTCGTCGGGCGGCCAAGTGCTTCCGGCCACGATGCAGTTTCGCCCCTTGATGAAGCGCTCGATTTCGGGGAAAGGCTTGGCTTGCTCCGCAATGGCAGCCACACGGTCGAAGCGCGTGTCGCCGCACACCGTAGTATTGCCGAAACCGCTGTCTTTCAACAGGTCGGCTGTGGCTTGGTCTTGCACGAAGAAATGCGTCACGCAGCCCAATTGCTTTAGAAAGCGACTGCAACATGGCTTGAAAAAGAAGGATTTCTCATTGAGTATCAACGAGATATAGAACAATGGAATGGCGTTTTTCTCCAAGGCCCTCATATAATTGAACCAAAACTCATATTTGATGAAGAAGGCGGCCACGAAATGATGCCGCTTAAGCCAGGCCTCAGCGTTTCGAGGCGTGTCGGTGGGCAGGTAGAGCACCTCATCGGCGAGCGGGTAGTCTTTGCGGATTTCGTAGCCCGAAGGCGAGAAGAACGATAGCAGGATCTTGTATCTCGGGAAATCATTTTTCAGGGCCTCGATGACGGGTCGGCCTTGCTCGAACTCGCCGAGCGAGGCGGCGTGGAACCAAACCCAGTCGTCGTCGTCAGGCTGGCATTTCTGCAAGTTCAACGCCTGCCTGCCTTTCACCCACAGCTTGGCTTTGCCGTGGCCGCAAAGCGCGGCGATTCTCACCCCAAGCGAATACAGCAGCACGCCTATGGTGTACAAGATCATCGGTAGCTCAATTATAATAGAATTCGTCGGGTTGGCGTTGGTAGGTTGGGATGATCCACGTCAGGCGGATGCCGATGTAGAGGTGGTTGAAGCGCAGGTCGGGGTCGGTGTAACCCACAGGGATGCCGTCGAACACGCGGAAGTCGTATTCGCGCAGGTGGCGCGTGCGGGCGTATGTCATTTCGAGTGCCGCTGCCACGTTGGTGAGGCGGCTGTCGCTGAGGTAGAGATAGCCCAATTCGAGATGCGCCGCCGGCCCGCCCCGCATCCTGTCGTAGCCGTATTGGTAGTCCTTATACACAACATAGGGTGTGTTGTAGGTTTCATGCTCAAAATCGATGTGGATGCGGTTCATCAGGTAGCCGAGGCCCGCTTGCACGAAGATGCCGCAGTTGGGGTTAGGCCCGAGCGAGAACAGCTTGCCCGTTTCGGCCTGAAAGTGGAAGCCGCGCTGGTTGATGGAGAAATTCACCACATTGCCGCCTCCACCGATGACTTCGCCATCAACGGTGGTGATGGCCTCGCCAAAGATGCTGATGCGGTCGCCCTTCACACGGTTGCCGAAGATGAAATTGCCGTTGGCCGTCAACAGCCAGTTAGAGGCCGTCTTGTAAGAAAAACTGCCGCCGATGGTGTTGCTGACGCCATAGTCGGTACGGAGGTCCAACGCCGGAAAATGAAAAGCGTAGGTCACCTGAAACATTCCCAGCGAAATGGGTTCTTTCATAATGTCTTTGGGGTGTTGTGCCGAAAGCGTGAGCACCGAGCACAGCAAAAGAAGCGGTAATAGGATCTTGCGCATAACTGTCTTTTTTTGTTGAACGCGAAACCGTCGGTTTTAGTATCGCGCCGCAAAATTACTTATTTTTGCATGCAATTTGACAAACAATGCAGGAAAACAAATACACCGAAGCCCTACTACAAAACGGCATTCGACTGATACACAGAAAAAAACGTGGTTCCATCGCCCATCTCGTGCTGATGGTTGAAACCGGCACACGCGACGAATTGGCACACCAAAACGGCCTTGCCCACTTCGTGGAACACACCATCTTCAAGGGCACGCAGAACCGCAAGGCCTACCACATTTTGAGCTGCTTGGACAAGGTGGGCGGCGACCTCAACGCCTTCACCACCAAGGAGGAGACTTGCATCCAGGCCTCGTTCCTGAAGCAGCACTACGACCGCGCCCTCGACCTCTTCGCCGACATCGCCTTCCGTTCCACCTTCCCCGAAAACGAGTTGTCTAAAGAAAAGGAGGTCGTCCTCGACGAAATCAATTCCTACCTCGACTCGCCTTCCGACGAGATTTACGACCTCTTTGAAGAGATGGTCTTCAAAGGTCATCCCTTGTCGCGCAACATCCTTGGTACCACCGAGTTGGTAAAGGGTTTCAAGCGCAAGGACATCCTTGACTTCATAGCGCACAACTACAGCACCGACCAAATGATACTGGCCACTGTCGGCGACATCAGTTTCAAGGAATTCGAGAAGATGGCCATGACCTATTTCGGCAGCCAGCCGGCACACCTTATTAATAAAAAACGCGAGAGATTCGGAGGCTATAAGCCCGAGAGCCGCACCGAAACGCGCAACAACCACCTGAGCCACTGCATCATAGGCGGAACGGCACCCGAATACGGCAGCCAGCTGCGGATGCCCATCGTCATGCTCAACAACATACTCGGCGGTCCGGCGATGAGTTCGCGCCTCGGGCTGAACATCCGCGAGAAATACGGCTTCGCCTACACCATCGAGTCGCAATACACCGCCTATTCCGACATCGGCCTCATCAACGTCTATATGGCCGTCGATCCCGATTCGTTGGAAAAATCCATCGGATTGGTACACAAGGAATTGGAGAAGCTTCGCACCCAAAGATTAGGCACCTTGCAACTGCACCACGCCAAGCAGCAACTCATCGGGCAGGCCGCACTCGGCCTCGAAAACGGCATGACCGAACTCCTCAGCGCGACACGCTCGCTCCTCATGGGCGAACCCATCGAGTACATGGACGACATCATCAAAAAGGTGGAGGCCGTCAGTGCAGACGACATCCTTGAAATCGCCAATCGGGTATTTGATAGGGAGCGGTTGAGCCAGATTGTTTTTCTTGGGGAGAAGTAGGAGGTTTGAGGTATGAAGTATGAGGTTTGAGGTATGAAGTATGAGGTTTGAGGTTGGAGGTCGGGATTATTTTGTTTTGTTTTCTTTGATGGTTTTGGTTGAGGTTACGAGGAGTTTTATGATTTCTTCGCAGTCGGCGTAGATACTATCGAACATTTCTTTGGTGATATACTTCGTTTCAACAAGCAATTCTAACCAATACTCGGTTTCTTCGGCTTCTTTGAGAGAGATGAAAAGTTTTGCGTAAAAGTCTGCTGTAGTCTGGGCGCGTTTTGCCTCTCTAATATTGGCTCCAATGCTGGTACCACTTCTCAGAACTTGTTTCGAAAGAATGTATTCCTTTTCCCCCTCGCAAAGATATTGGTACATTCTGATAATCCTAACAGCAAAAGCCTTGCTCTTTTTCTGTAATACAGTCTCTTTCATAATTCAATGCTTTAACAATGCCTACCTCATACCTCATACTTCCTACCTCAAACCTCACAACTTAGTTCGTTTTATACAGGTACTTCACCTCTTTCAGCTCCGCATTGGCTTTTGTAATCTTTTTCTTCAGATTCTCCTTATAATCAGCGACTTTGGCGGCCACTTCAGCATCGCCGAGCGCGAGCATTTCTGCGGCAAGGATGGCGGCATTC
>ONVP01000263.1:0-988 GCA_900321315.1 uncultured Bacteroidales bacterium | reverse complement strand
CCACCGTGGCCACGGGAATGCCGGGAGGCATCTGGATGATGGACAGCATGGCATCCAAGCCGTCGAGCATTCCCTTCACCGGCACACCGATGACGGGCAAGGTGGTGTTGGCCGCAATCACGCCCGGCAAGGCGGCGGCCATGCCTGCGGCGGCGATAATCACTTTGATGCCACGGCCTTGGGCTTCGCGGGCAAATTGTTCGACTTCTTGAGGCGTGCGATGCGCGCTGAGGGCGTTCATCTCAAACGGGATTTCCATCTCGTCAAAAAACTGGGCGGCTTTTTCAAGAACGGGAAGGTCGCTGGTGCTTCCCATGATGATACTAACTATTGGTGTCATAATTCTCTGTTTTTTGTCACAAAACCGACAAAACCTTTTTGCAGCTTGGGAAAGTCGCCAACCGGCTCCTTTCCACCGGCGAGGCGGTTGCCGAGCCGCATCCGCTCATTACTGAAGTTTTGCATTGTTTTGAGAGATTTGTGAATAATTACTCCGCAAAAGTAGTTTTTTTTCCCTTACGCTTGACGATTCCCTCCCAAAAAAAATCTCAAAAAAACTTGCACATTTCGTTTTTTTGTCGTTTCTTTGCAGCCGAAAACACGATAGACCCATGAAACGCATAGCAGAAATACTGTCCCGTTTCCTCCGAGCCGCTGTCGCGAGATGGATGCTCACTGGCGTTGTGTTTTCTCCCCCCCCCCCCCCCCACCCAACTGTCTGATTACCAACAAGTTACGGCGATTTTGCTATGACAAGGATTCTTGTGACAAGATGCAAGGACGGCAATCCTGGAGGCTCGCCACCGAACTCAGACGGTTGGGGAAGAACAAGTTCATCCGGCTTGCCGCCTCGCCATTACACACGCTTGCCGTTGGCGGGGCGAATCCGAAACATAGGCGGTGAAACAACACGACACCCCCGAATCGTGTTTGGCTGAACGAGGAGGGAAGCGCACAGCCACAACAATTAATTACAAACTTAAATCTT
>ONVP01000265.1 GCA_900321315.1 uncultured Bacteroidales bacterium | reverse complement strand
CAACCGAAGCACTTGAAGATGTTGCGCGCCGGATTGACGCTGAACGAGGGCGTTTTCTCGTTGTGGAACGGACAATTGCCCCACATGTTCGAACCGCGCTTCTTCAGCGTGACAAACTCGCCCACAACCTCCTCAATGCGAGAGGCTTGCAAAATCTGTTCAACGGTTTCCCTTGGAATTGGCATAACGGCGTAAAATTACTCTTTTATGACGAAAATGATGTCAGCAAGGCTGGTGTATTCTTTCTCATTAAACGAGAACTTTATTTGTTTCAAAGTTCTTTCATCAAAGCTATTTAAATAGGGGTTTACTTTGGATCCAATTAAGTCTATTTCCCGTTTCATTTTCCACGAATCTTCCATTAACTTGGTATCCACCAAAACAACGAACAACCTGTTCTCTGCTCCAAACAAACGTGAACTTTGATGCTCATAAAGCCATTTCATGAGTTCTTCCTTGTTGTTTTGAGCTTCAATAACGATTTCTTTCCGTGTTTTATTCAAATTGTCAAGAATATCATAACGACCTTTTTCAGCAAGTTTCTCTTTCAAGATATACATTTTTTGCGAATCAGGAAGAGTTTTTTCCACCTCAATACCAACGGCTTTTGCTTGTTGTTTGAGCCAAGTGATTTCATAATAGCCCAGCTTTTCTTTTAGTTTATCATCCATGTATTCATTGGGAAAGTAGGTGACTTTCAAATAAATAGGGCTATTATCAATAAAGAAATCCACACTTTTAATCTCTCCGACAGCAGATAAAACCTTTTTATGACTTTTAAAAAGCGATTCTATTAAATAAAAAGTCCAGTTATTATACCAACTTGTTTGGACAAAGTTCCATGTATTGCCAGCAATTTCTCCTTGTTTGCTACAGAGCTTATCATACTCGCTGATTTCCTTGACATATCTGCGAATGAGGTATTGGTCTAATGAGTTGTCTTGGTCACCACCCCACATATAATATTCGACATTGTATAAATCAGTTTTTAACTTGGCTTCGTCTACTCCTTTTATCTTATACAATTCATTGTTTCTATTACGCAAATAGGTGTCAAGCATCTCCATTCCATTGGGTAATGATTCTAATAGCTGGAATAATTCTACATTTTGGTCTCCAATCTTGGTTTTTTGCAAGGTTAAACCGTTTTCGGTTATAAACCGCTTGATTTGCTTACCTCGGCATACAGCTCTAACTTTCAGCCAAAGCAATCCATTTTTATCATGATTAAAGGCGTTGAGATTCTGCGCTCTGAATTCCTTGTCCCATTTTTCAAAGTTTGTCATGGTAAATGGCTATTTATGAGTTGTACAAATCAATAAAACTTCATTGCTTCCAGCCACACTGCCTTTCCCGCCTCGTCCTGCCAAGTACGATTTGTGTTCGATTACGACATGACGATAAGGCTCAATCATTGTGACCATTGTGTCAATATCTGGAAAACTGCGGTCATTGTAGCTAACGAGCCATGTGGGTATGTTTTGAGATAGTTCAAATAGTTTTTTCAGATTGTCAATGGCTTCGCTGTTTTTATCGAAACCACTATATCGCTTTGGCTCATATCGTTTGGTACCATTGACAAACTCTTTGTCTTTCCAGTACTCCACAAATGTTTCCAGCAAATGGTAAAATGACTGATAATCAGCATGGCTGTTGCAATATGGAGGGTCAAAATAGGCTACATCTGCTTCTTCGATTTTTGGGAGAAGGTCAAGGATGTTTTCATTATAGCTCCTGTTGGCTTGATTATTGTCGAAAACAGCATTGTTATATTCAGGGAGCAATTCCAAAAACAAAGTTTTCAATGGCCTGATTAAACTACGATTGCGTTTTATTCGAGTTGGGTCTGCTGCGTATTTTAAGGCTTGCGTATGCGCGAAATGTCCCATAGTCACTTTTCGAGTCATGCTACGGCACATCACGGTAAAAGCTAATGATTGCTTGTACGGATTGTCTAAACGGCAAACATTGCTTCGGAAACTGTCAATAAAAGCGGCTTCTTCTTGTGTAAAAAACAAATCAGAATACAAGTTCTCCATCAGATTGAACTCTTTTGGATTGCTGTTTTGGCTAAACAAAATTTCTACGTCATTTTTGTCAAGTTTGACACTGCAATTCTCAATAAGGGCTTTACCAATATGGTTGTTGAAACTCAAGAAATCGTTTGTTATGGTTTGTTTTCCCAATTGTTTAAAAAGATAGGCAATAGATTGGGAACCACCAAAGGCATCTAATGCAACATGAGCCTTGCTGGGAATGAATTGTGCTATCCATCCTCTGTGGATATGTTTTGAACCCAAGTATTGTGGCTCAGGGAAAACACAGCTCAAGTAATCGTTTTCTGAGAACAAATCCCTCATTTCTTGTCCTAATCTATTTCATTCGGCAAAACTACGAAAATAATCCGTAGGGCTGCCCGATTTCTTTTCTCTTGCGGTTTCAGCCGCTGCCCGCCCTCGAAAACGCACAATTTTCAGATTGCGCACGAGAAATTCGCCGGCATATCAAATAATTGCCTAACTTTGCACCTTACATCGAAAGAAAAACGCAATGAACATCATCATAGCCGGAGACGGAGAAGTGGGCCTGCATTTGGCCGAAGCCCTGGTGCGCAGCAACCACGACATCACCATCGTGGATCCGCACGAGGAGCTGCTGAAAATGATGGAGTCGCACAGCGACCTGATGACCATCACGGGCGATTCCACCTCGACCGCCGTGCTGCAACGCGCCAACGTGAAACACGCCGACCTCGTCATTGCCGTGCTGCATGACGAGCACATCAACCTGCTGACCGGCATCATCGCCAAGAAACTCGGTGCCAAGAAAGTCATCGCACGGGTGAACACCATGGAAAACCTCAGCCCCGAGGTGTGGCGGATGTACCAAGACCTCGGCATCGACGGGCTGCTTTCGCCGGAAGACATTGCAGCACAGGAGATTATCTCGCTGCTGAAGCAAAACGCCTCGCTCGAAACCTACGACTTCTCGGGCGGCAAGCTGCAACTCTTCATGGTGAAACTGGAACACGAGGCCGAAATCCTCGGCAAAACCGTGGACGAGGTGCTCGACCAATATGAGCACCTGCAATTCCGCATCGCGGCCATACACCGCAGGCAAAACACCTTCGTCCCGCAAGGCGACGACATGTTCCAAATCGGCGACATGGTCTATGTGGTCACCAAGCCGCACGCCGTCAAAGACATCATCAAGCTGAGCGGCAAGAAGAAAATCAACATCCACAACGTGATGATTGTGGGCGGCGGGCGCGTGGGACGCATCACGGCCAAACGGCTGGAAAACGACCTGAACATCAAGGTGCTGGAAAGCAGCAAGGAACGCTGCATGGACTTGACCAACTACCTCTCGGAAGCCTTGGTGGTGAACGCCGACGCACGCGACCTCGACCTGCTCGAAGACGAAGGCATCAAGGACATGGACGCCTTCATCGCCGTGACCGACAACACCGAAACCAACATCCTTACCTGCCTGCAAGCCAAGTCGTTCGGCGTGAAGAAA
>ONVP01000321.1 GCA_900321315.1 uncultured Bacteroidales bacterium | reverse complement strand
TGCTCTACACTTTCAAAGGGGGTATCAAGACGGTGGTTTGGACCGACACTTTGCAGACGACCTTCCTGCTGCTCGCAGCTTTCCTGACGGCGTTTTTCATCTTGCGCAACCTCAACATTTCCTTGGGCGACCTGCTGAAATCGGCATCGGAGAAAGGCTATACCAAGATGTTTGAAACCGATTGGACGCACAACAAATTCTGGGTGAAACAGCTTTTGGCTGGCGCGTTCATCACCATCACCATGACGGGCCTCGACCAAGACATGATGCAGAAAAACCTGACTTGCAAGAACTTGCGCGATGCGCAAAAGAATGTGATGACCTCAAGCCTGCTGTTTGTTGTGGTCAATGGGCTGTTCCTCTGCCTTGGCGCGGCCTTGATTTGTTATGCCCAGACGACGGGATTCCAACTTCCTGTAAATGAGGCTGGCGTGGTGGTCAATGACAAGATTTTCCCGTCTGTTGCTTTCAGTTTGAGCAAGTTTACGGCGGTGGTGTTCGTCATCGGCTTGGTGGCAGCGGGCTATTCCAGTGCCGATGGCACCTTGACTGCTATGACCACAACGTTTTGCTTCGATTTCATGCACTTTGACCGCAAGCAGCTTTCCGAGCAGCAAATCACCAAGTACCGCAAGTGGATCCATGCTGGGTTTGCTTTGCTTTATTTGTTGGTAATCATTGCGTTCCGACCGTTCCACAACGAGTCGCTGATTGACAAGGTCTTCGACATTGCGGGATTCACTTACGGGCCCCTTTTGGGACTCTATTCCTTCGGTTTGTTCGTGAAAAACAGGAAGGTGCTCGACAAGGCTGTACCGTATATTGCTGTCGCTTCCCCCGTCATCAGTTACCTGTTGAAACTTTATTCCAAGCAACTATTAGGTGGCTATCAGTTTGGCTTTGAGATTCTGATTGTCAATGGGTTACTAACTTTTATGGCATTGCTGGTTTTCAGTCGGAAAGAAAAAATCTCCATAGAATGAAAGAGTTGTCGAATATATTTGTACTTTTGAACCTTGAATCTAAACCATACAAAAATGAACAGAAATCTCATGAAAATTGCCTTTATGACGTTGGTTTTTGCCTTTATGGGAAGCCAAGTACACGCCCAATTCACCACTACATTTTCCAAAAACGTCAATCCCGGACAGCACAGCGGATTCTATTATTCGTTGCCGCAGACCATGCTTCAGCTGGATTTCGTCATTGAGGAAACCGAGTGCACGCCAGGACCTTTGGCAGGTTACGCCTCCATGTATTTCGGCGATGTTGAAAGCGTGGATTATGCTACGACGAAATATAAGTTGTTGGATGTGAGTATGATGACAACAGCAAGCCCAGACCCCAATGCCACATTCTTTGTTTCCATGGCGAGTGGAAGAGGCAGTACGAAGGCTGAATTTGACATCTTGCCCAATGGCATTATTCGCAGTGTTGGAGTGGGTACCGCGTTGGAAGAACAAAGCGAACAGAAATCTTCTAACCATGAGATGCAACCCAAATTTTGCAAAAAACAGGTTGAAAATCATGGGTTTATCAATTTATTGGCCTCGGGGAAAACTGATGCGCAGCTTGCCCGTGAAGCCGCAGACAAGATTGCCGAAATTCGCAAGGAAAAGCTGTTCCTGATTTCGGGCGATGGTGCGACGGCAAGCCATCCTGAGACATTCAGAGCCATGTATCAGAAACTGGACGACATGGAAAAGGAATACACGAGCCTGTTTTTGGGAGTGCGCAATGTCAAAACCGTTGTGAGGTCGGTGTATGTCATTCCGTCCAAAGAGGTTGCGACTCAGACTGTTGCGAAGTTTTCTGAAACAGAAGGACTTAGCGTAGGTACTTCGGGTGCTGGAAGCGCCATTATGGTGCAGACTTTACCTTTGAACACCACGGGCGGCATCAACGCGCCGAGCCAGTCGGCGGTGGAGTCGATGTCGTATGAAAACAAGTTGTTCTACCGCGTGCCCGAAACAGCCAATGTGAAAGTGACCTACAAAAACCGCACATTGTTGGAGGAACGTTTGCCCGTCAACCAACTGGGCGTGCTGCTGATGGCCTTTGCCCCCGGGGCGCCCGGTAAGGCGGCGGGGCTTATGTGGCTTGTATCCCCGGCCTGCGCCGCGGCCCTGGCTCTTCCAGCCGCAAGGGAGACGCCCCTTTCCGTCCGCGACCGTGACCTGCTGCACCGAAGCCTCACCGAGTGCTGGGGTTTTTATAAAGACCTGGCCACCCCTGACGACCACTATCTGCCGCCGGACAACTTCCAGCAGCAGCCGCCCATCGGCACGGCCCACCGCACGTCCCCGACGAATATCGGTCTCGCGCTTGCCTCAGCGGCGGCGCTGGGCGTATCCGGGGTCATCCCCCGGACGGAGGCGGCAGACTATATCCGCCGCATGGTGCCGACACTGGAAAAGCTCGAAAAGCACCGGGGCCATCTCTACAACTGGTACGACACCCGCACCCTTCGGCCCCTGCGCCCGCGCTTTGTCTCCACCGTGGACAGCGGCAATCTCTGTGCCGGACTCATCACCGCCTGCGCGGCCCTCGGGCGCTGGGGCGAGACGGATTTGGAAGAACGGCTCAGAAGACTTCTCGACGCCATGGACTTTGCGCCGCTGTTCGATAAGAGGCGGGAGCTTTTCTATATCTGCTATGAC
>ONVP01000266.1 GCA_900321315.1 uncultured Bacteroidales bacterium | reverse complement strand
TTGGAGACGTTTCAGGAAACGTCTCTACCACGGGAATGCCCGCAGGCGTGTATGTCCTCCGTTTGATTGACGGCGAGAAGGTCAGGACGCAGAAGATTGTGATTGACTGATTTGTTGGCATGGATGTTTCTTAATTCTGCTAAATACCGATGACAGTTGCTTAACAAAATCCACTAAAAAAACCTATACAAATGACCAACACCACCAACCCGGCCATCGTAACTGATGCCCCAAAAGCCAAACCCGCAGAAGCACTCCTTTTGGCGCTGCTTCTCACCCTGCTCGCGCCACTCACCGCTCGGGCGCAAGAGCAAACGCTTACCGTGTATGCCGGAAGCGTAACCAATGAAAAAGTTCCCGCATACATCAACATGTTCGACGAGGTTGCAAGAAGCCAGTCCGTCATTCCTTCCGCCGCCCTGATTGAAATGGAAGGCGCCAGCATCAACAGCATGAAGTTCTACACCACAACGGAAAATATCCCCTACAGTACCGCCGAAAACGTGGATGTATATCTCATGGAAGTGGACTACACCACCATCAGCGCGTGTGAGCCGAAAACCGACGCCAACATCGTTTACCAGGGTTCGCTCGAAATCCGGGCAACCGGAAACGGTGGAGAACTCACCATCAATTTCAGCGAGCCGTATCCCTACACAGGCGGCAACCTGCTCGTGGGCATCGAACACACGGAGAATTGGGGCAAATACAAGAAAATTGAATTCTATGGCCAAAGCTTGGAATACACCGCATCCTTTGCAGAATGGTTTGTAGAGGATGATATTGGGTGGTATGCCAAGCAAACCGAGCCACAGAACTTCATCCCCAAGACCACCTTCACTTACACGCCCCCAGCCTGCGGGATGCCTGAAACCTTGGCTGCCAATGACATCACCGCCCATAGAGCCACACTGACATGGACGGGCGGCAGCGGCACCTACAACCTTGAAACCAAGGCGGGCAACGGCCAATGGACACAGGAGCTTGCCGGAACCAACGCCACCACTTACACATGGGAAAACCTCAACGAGACCACCGACTACTATGCAAGGGTGCAGTGTGTGTGCGGCAACAATGTGAGCCTCTGGCGGGCCATCAGTTTCAGCACACCCGTTGCCTGCCTCGCGCCCACCGAATTAACTGTAACGCTCACCCCAGGCAACGGCAGCCAAGCCACCTTGGGCTGGACCGATAACGACTCGGCCACCGAATGGCAGATTTGCCTGAACGACGACGAGGCCAACCTCATCCTTGCCAGCAGCAATCCTTTCACCCTGACGAATCTCATCCCCGATGCAACTTACACCGCCAAGGTGCGCGCCTGCTGCAACGAATCCGACAAAAGCGCATGGAGCAACACCGTCTTCTTCAACACCCCCTGCGAGCTTGTCACCATTACTGCCGCCTCGCCTTATTTTCAAGACTTTGAAAGCCCTGAAGGAACATCCATGTACACCCCGGGGCCTCTCCCTGCTTGCTGGGAGGCCTACACAACCAATACCGATTCCGGGAACCCAGCTCCGCATAATAATACCGCTTTTAGGCCTGTCAGCGGCACACAAGACCTTTTCCTCGGCAACACAGGAACCAACTACGCCATTCTGCCCGAGTCCAGCAATCCCATCAACGAGCTGCAAATCAGTTTCTATATGCGGACGGAAGGTTTAGACAACGGTCAACTCCAATTAGGCTACATCACCGATAGTGACGACGGCACCTGCAACACCTTTGTCGAAATCGCATCTTATCCCAATCCTAGCTACATGGTTCAGCAAGTCACCAAATTGCCCAACGTGTCTGCCGAAGCGCAACGCTTGGTTTTCAGATGGCAGACGAGTTCTTATCGATGCTTCATCGACGATGTGGAAGTTTCCCTCAATCCCGACATGATCCCGCCTTATAACATTGCCGTCGACAACATCACCCGTATAGAGGCCGACATCAGTTGGGAAGGCCTGTGCGACAGCTACGATTTGCGCTACCAGCAGATTCCCGGCACAGTCCCTGGCATGACCCCCATCCTCAGCGAGGACTTCGAGAGCGGCCAAATGCCCCAAGGCTGGAGCATTGAGGGCAGCAACCAAGACCCGGATAAGACTTGGCGCGTCGGCACCGGCGATGACAGCATGGAAACCGGCGCCCACAAAGGCAAATACAACGCCCTAATCACGCACAAAAAATACGGCGATAAGACTTACCTCGTTATGCCCCCCCAAGATTTGAGCGGCCAAAACGACCTGACGCTTTCCTTCTGGTACGTCAACAGAAAAAAGAACAACACCTACGGCGACAAGTTAGCCGTGTACTACCGCATCGGCAGCGAAGGCACATGGAACGAACTGTGGAGTACCGACTTGGCGCACGAAGGATGGACGCACCAAACCATTGCCCTGCCCAATCTTGCCGACAACTACCAAATTGGCTTCTATTGTGTCGACTACGACTACCACGGCATCGGCTTGGACGACATCGAGATCTCCGTATACACCGAGCCTTCCTGGACCACCATCGCCGAGGCCGAAAACCCCTACACGATTGTCGGCCTCACGTCCGGAACCGACTATGAAGTGCAGGTGAAGAGCAACTGCACAGACCACTCGAATTGGAGCGCGTCGGTGTATTTCACCACCTACTGGTGCGAGATTGTCGATACCATGACGGTGAGTGACCTCACGGCGACGAGCGTCACCTTGGCGTGGACGGGTTTCAGCGACAGTTACAACCTCCAATACAGGAAGGTCTTCATCGAGGATTCAATCCCCATCCTCATCGAAGGCTTCGAGGGCGGCCAAATGCCCGAAGGCTGGAGCATTGAGGGCGACAACCAAGACCCAGCTAAAACTTGGCGCATCGGCACTGGCGACTACAACGCGGGAACCGGAGCCTACAGCGGCCAATACAACGCCTTGATTACGCACCGATCCAGGGATTATGTGACCTATCTCATCATGCCCCAACAGAATATGAGCGGCCAAAGCGACCTGACACTTTCCTTCTATTACGTCAACCGGAAATGGGGCAGCGACATCGACGAGTTGGCCGTTTGCTACCGCATCGGCAACGAAGGCACATGGAATGAACTTTGGAGTACCGACGAGGCGCACGAAGGATGGACTCGCCAAACCATTGCCCTGGCCAATCTTGCCGACAACTGCCAAATCGGCTTCCGGTGCACCGATCACTACGGCTACGGCATCGGCTTGGACTCCATTAGGCTGGTGAGCCAAATCTATTCTCCATGGATTACCCTCAGCGAGGCCGAAAGCCCGCATACGATTGTCGGCCTCAGCCCTGGAACCAAGTATGAGGCGAGGGTGCAGGGGATCTGTGGCGACTTCACCACCCCGTGGAGTTGGACCGACAGCTTCACCACCACCGAGGCCACAACCTACACCAAAGACATCGCCGCCCACACCACAGACGGCGGCTGGTACCTCATCGCCTCACCCGTGGCGGAAGCCGTCGTGCCAACCATGGAAAACGGTTTCCTCGCCAACGAATTCGACCTCTACCGTTT
>ONVP01000355.1 GCA_900321315.1 uncultured Bacteroidales bacterium | reverse complement strand
AGGGTTGGATAGGTGAACAAGCCAGCATTCACGTTGTCGGGCTGCTGGCGCGCCTTTTCCTTGAAGGTCGTCACGCGACCCAACTCACCGATATAGGCGTTCATGTTGAGGTAAAGATACAGCTCAATCGTCTCAGGCACATCACTTTGGATATAAATCGTGGCCTTTTCGGGGTCGATGCCGCAGGCCAAGTATTCGGCCAAGATGGTGCGTGCCGAACGTTGTATGTTTTCGGGCTTGGGGTGCGTGGTCAGCGAGTGCCAGTCGGCGATGAAGAAGTAGCAGTTGTAGTCGTCCTGCATCTTCACGAAGCTGCGCACGGCGCCGTAGTAGTTGCCGAGGTGAAGGTTTCCGGTGGGGCGGATGCCGCTTAATACGATGTCTTTGCTCATGGTTTCGAAATTTGGGGCAAAAGTAATAAAAAAACCCGCTTCGTGAAGCGGGTTTTCGAGTTTTTTGTCGTAGCAACTTCAAATCTTGATGTCGTCGCCGTTGGCGTTGAGGAAGTTGTACTTCAGGGTGTGGAATTCCGGCATTGACTGCACCTTGAAAGGCTTGCCGTACTTTTTCTTCCACTTGTAATGGATCGAAAACACGCCTTTGGTGAGGTAGGCGTAGATGAAAGGATGCACCTGTAGGGTGAGGTTTTTCTCGTTTTGGTCGACGAGCAGGTACTTGAGGTTGTTTTCGATTTCGTCGATGAACAGGATGGCGGGCCTGATTTTGCCTTCGCCGGCGCACACGGGGCATTTCTCTTGCACCTTAACTTCGGTTTCGGGGCGCACACGCTGGCGGGTGATTTGGATGAGGCCGAACTGGGTTGCTGGAAGAATCTTGTGCTTGGCGCGGTCGGGAGCCATGGCCTCGACGAGTGCCTTGTATAGCTCCTTTCTGTGCTTCGACTCGCGCATGTCGATGAAGTCGATGATGATGATGCCGCCCATGTCGCGCAGGCGCAGTTGCCTTGCTATCTCCTTGGCGGCCTCGAGGTTCACCTGAAGCGCATTCTCTTCTTGCGTGTTCTCCTTGTTCAGACGGTGGCCGCTGTTCACGTCGATGACGTGCATGGCCTCTGTGTGTTCGATAATGAGGTAGACACCGTTCTTGATGGTGACCACGCGCCCAAAGAAGCCTTTGATTTGCTTGGCTACGTTGAAATGATCGAAAATCGGCTCCTTGCCCGTGTAGAGCTGCACGATGTCGGCTTTCTGCGGCGCGATGGTCTGGATGTAACTGTGGATTTCTTCATAAAGGGAAGGGGTGTTCACGTGGATGTTGTTGAACGACTCGTTCAGCAGGTCGCGAAGCATGACGGAGGTTTGGTCCATCTCGCTAACCAGCTTGCCGAAGGTCGTCATTTTGCGCATCTCCACGATGCAGTGCTCCCACTTGTCGATGAGCGAGCGGAGGTCGGCGTCAAGGTCGGCCACCTTCTTGCCTTCGGCCACGGTTCGGATGATGACACCGTAGTTGTTGGGCCTGATGCTCTGGATGAGCCGACGGAGGCGGTTGCGTTCCTCGCCGCTGCGGATTTTCTGCGAAACCGAGATGCGGTTGGAGAAGGGCACCAGCACCAAGTAGCGTCCGGCAAACGACACCTCGGCGGTGATCCTCGGCCCCTTGGTGTGTATAGGCTCCTTGGCAATCTGCACGGGGAGCAGGTCGCCCACCGCAAGGAAGTCGCCAATCTTACCGTCCTTTCCCGCGTCAGGCTCAAGCTGGAACTTGGCCATCGAGACATCCTCGCCCGACATCACCATTTGCCTGAACTTGACCACCGAACTTGCCTGAAGGCCAAGGTCGAAATAGTGGAGAAAGGCTTCCTTGGGGTAGCCCACATCAACAAAGGCGGCGTTCAGCCCGGGAAGTATTTTCTTCACCTTGCCCAAATAAACGTCGCCAACCGCAAACTGGTTGTTGGTCTTCTCTTTGTGAAGCTCGACAAGTATGTTGTCTTCCAACAGTGCGATGTCAACCTCCGAAGCGTGCGCGTTGATATACAAGTCGCGCATCACCGTCCTCTCTTCTGTTGCCGTTGGCTCAACGGCAGAATTCTTTTCTTCAGACATGATCTTGCTTTTAGGGGGTTAACGTTTTGATTGATAAAACAATAACACAACACTGTTTCGCAATGCTGTGTTATTGTTCGTATGACTTTTACAGACGATTATTTCTTCTTGTGTCTGTCCTTCCTCAAGCGTTTTTTGCGCTTGTGTGTCGACATCTTATGTCTTTTGTGCTATCTTGTGGGCCGGGATGGTGATGGCCACGTTCTTGGAGATGTTCCTGCCGGTCTTCTCGGCTCTCGTCTTGATGATGAAGCTGCCAAAGCCTCTCAGATACACGTTGTCGCCTTTGGCCATCGAGGCCTTCACGACTTCCATGAAGTTCTCAACCACATTCTGGACTGCACCTTTTTCGATACCGGTCTTGTCCGCAATCTTAGCTACGATTTCTGCTTTTGTCATTTTTTTCGTAATTTTGATGGTTAGATATTTTGTTTGTTGTAAATTTGCGGCAAAGGTAAGAACATTTTCGTTACGACGATGGATTTTGTTCAACTTTTTTTCATCTAATGAGTTATAAATAAAGAATTTCGCGCAAAAACACCGCATTCAAAACCATGGACAGACTGCAAGAAACATTGGTGAAGTGGTACGCCGAAAACCGTCGCGACCTGCCTTGGCGGCACCGCCCCACGCCCTACCAGGTGTGGATTTCGGAAGTCGTCCTGCAACAGACGCGGGTGAGCCAAGGGCTGGACTATTACCTGCGTTTCACCGGAAAATGGCCCACAGTGGCCGACCTCGCACGGGCATCCGAGGAAGAGGTGCTGAAAATGTGGCAGGGCTTGGGCTACTACTCCCGCGCCCGCAACCTGCACCACTGCGCCAAACAAATCGTGGAGCAACACAACGGCAACTTCCCGGCTGATTTCGAGCAACTTAAAAAACTTAAAGGCGTGGGCGACTACACCGCCGCCGCCATCGCTTCCATCGCCTTCGGCCTGCCCCACGCCGTTGTCGATGGCAACGTGTATCGGGTGCTGTCGCGGCTATTCGACATCGACACACCTATTAATATTAATGAAGGGCAACGTCTTTTCGCCCAACTCGCCGACGAACTCCTCGACCGCGAGCAGCCCAGCCTGCACAACCAAGCCCTGATGGAGTTTGGCGCGCTGCACTGCACACCAAAGAACCCCAATTGCCTGCATTGCCCCTTGCAGGCGCAATGCCTCGCCTTCGAGCGGCAAACCGTGGCGCAAAGACCCGTCAAACTGCCAAAAACCAAAGTCAGCACAAGGTATCTCAACTATTTGGTTTTCAGAACCAACGACAAGATTTGCCTCCGCAAGCGCAGCGGCGACGGCATCTGGAAAAACTTGTACGACTTCCCTTGTGTCGAAAGCGAAAAAGCGATGACCGTGGACGAAGTGACCCGCTCGGAAGAATTCATGCAACTCATTGAAGGAAAGACGTTTACCATAACAAAAGTGTCCCAAAACTTCACCCACAAACTCACCCACCGCACCCTTGTCGCGCAGTTCATCGAAATAAAACTTGAACAAGAATTGTTGCTGATTGAAACAAAAGACTTATTTTTGACCCCCGAAAGGGACTTGGGAAACTACCCCATTCCACGCTTAATCGACTTATACCTAAACACTTAAAAAACGAAAACATCATGGCAAGTTTGAACAAAGTCATCCTCATTGGCCGCCTCGGAAAGAACCCCGAAGTAACCACTTTTGAAAACGGCAACAAGAAAGTCACCACCACCATGGCCACCTCGGAACGCTACCGCGACCGCGACCAGAATTGGGTGGAACAGACCGACTGGCACAACATCGTGGCCTGGAACACTCTCGCCAACGACATTGCCGAAGGCCGCCGCAACTACTCAAAAGGCGACATGATGTATGTGGAAGGCAAGCTGCGCACCCGTCAATACACCGACCAGCAAGGCATTGTGCGCTACGTCACAGAAGTCATCGCCGACAAGATGATGCAATTGGCTCCGGCACGTCCGGTGCAGCAGTCGTCCTACGGCCAGCCCTACTCGCCTGCCACCGAACCCGCCCCGATTGGCTACACGCCTCAAGCCACAGAGGGCGAAGGCAACGATTTGCCGTTCTAACCAGTTTTTCCAACACGAATTACCATAAACCTGCCACGAATTTCTCAAAAAATCATTTTTGAGAAATTCGCGACAAGTTATTGATAATTAGTATTTTGCAAAAACAACAATTGACAAGGCCATTGGTGTCTTAAGATTATTGCAATGAATGTCGGAAGAATTTGCTACCTTTGCGGCCTGAACATTAAATGATACGATTTTGGAAACACCCGACCCTGACCCTCTCATAGGACTTCCCATTGTTGTTCTAAGCAACTTTTTCACTGGATTTA
>ONVP01000268.1 GCA_900321315.1 uncultured Bacteroidales bacterium | reverse complement strand
ATACCGGCTCGTAACGAACCATGTACGGCGTTTGGATCTGAGCCATCTCCCATGCCGAAGTACCGTCTTCGCCGCAGAACTGCTGAACGAATACGTAGAACGGACGGCCGGATGCCAGTGCAACAACTGCGCTATATACCGAATCATTATCGATCGTGTCGAGCAACAGTACATTGCCCATATCGAGCGTTTCTGTAGCCGAGACAGCGATACGTGCACTATTATTATCACCTGCTTCGTTGTAGTGGAATGCCACATCGAAACCGGAGATAGATACGTTGCTTACCTCGATACCGTTGACACCCTGGCAAGAAGCGTTGTACTCAATAGCCTGGATATCGTCGATCCATACTCTGTTAGCCTTCGAGAAATCACTGACGAACGCGATATACTTGCCGGCAGGAGCATCGAGGCGAACCGTATGATTCTCCCAATATTCACGGCCATTCGGATCGTCCGAAACAGACGACGGAGTAGAAGCGATCTCGGTCAACTTCACTTCCTCGGGAACGAATTTCGACACGTCGCCGCCGTTCTTGTAGATGTCGCGCACCACGCTCGACGACACGCCCACAAGCTCGCTCTCAGTGAGCAAGAAGATGGTTTCCAGCTCGGGGTGCAGGCGCTTGTTGGCGTGCCCGATCATGTTTTCATACTCAAAGTCGCTGCCGCAACGCAAGCCTCGGATGATGGTGTTGGCGCCCACTTTCTTGCAGAAATCGGCGGTGAGGCCTTGGTAGCTCTCCACCTTTATGGTGGGATAGTCGGCGAAAACGTTGCGACACCACTTGATGCGGTCTTGCAACTCAAAGGTGGAGTGCTTTTCCATGTTGATGCCGACGGCGACATAAATCTCGTCAAACATGGGCAAGGCCCTCAAAACGATGCTGCGGTGCCCCAAGGTGATGGGGTCGAAGGAACCTGGGAAAACGGCTATTCTTTTCATGGTTTGTTCTTTGGTCAATTCGGAGTTCGGAATGCTGAATTTGGAATAGGGCGAAGTCCAGCATCGCATTGCGAATTGGCTTCGTCGGAGTTTCGATTTCCACTTTCTGCATTCTTCATTTTGCATTCTTTTCAGGTTGCAAAAGTATCATTTCGCCACGACTTGGCGCAAATCTTTTTCCAAAATTTCGCTGATGGATCGGAAAGTGTTTTTCAAGAATTCCTCAATGTCTTCATTTCCAATTAGTTTTATTTCTGTGATGCCTTCCTTGGTTTGCGGTGTGGGCTGAACGATGTCCGCACTTTCCATCAGATACCAGCAGGTGCGTTTCAGTTTCCACTCTTCATGCTCCAAATAGCAATGCCAAGTGGAAGGCAAAGTTTTGACAATCTGTAATTTGCCTATCCCTGTTTCTTCTTCCACCTCGCGCAAGGCGGCTTGTTCGGGGCTTTCACCTTTTTCAATATGGCCTTTGGGCAGGTCGGGGATGCCGTGGCGCACGATGCTGACGAACTCGCCGTCTTTGGCCACGATGCCGCCCGCCGCCAGAACCAATTTGAAGGTTGTTTTCAGAGCTTCAGCCACGGCGTCTTCGCCCACTTCATGGATGAAAGTGTCGCTCGAATCCTGTTCGCCCAGCCATTCGGGTAAAAATTCGCACAAAAATTCGGCATCGTATCTGTCAGATTCTTGGAGCGTTGCGTCGAATTTCAACGAATCGCCGTCAATTTTTGGGAAAACCAATGTTTTGTCGTTTTGAAAAATCTTGTACATTTGTAGCGCGTTTTGAATGATTTTGCGACGACAAAAATACAAAATATTATTTTACGACAAATCTCAATAACCATGAAATACGACGATTCAGCATTGATTTTGGCCCAGCATCTGCTTCAGATTAAGGCCGTGAAACTCAGCCCGAAAGCACCCTTCACTTGGGCTTCTGGACTGAAAAGTCCCATTTATTGCGACAACCGCGTCACGCTTTCCTATCCTGCCGTTCGGACCTACATCCGCCAGCAGTTTGTGGAAAAAACCATTCAGCATTTCGGGAAGCCCGATGTGATTGCTGGCGTGGCTACGGGCGGTATCGCCCAGGGCGCGTTGGTGGCACAAGACTTGGGGCTGCCATTCGTGTATGTGCGCTCCGAGAAAAAATCGCACGGGATGCAGAACCAAATCGAGGGAATCATCAATGCCGGTCAATCGGTGGTCGTCATCGAGGATTTGGTTTCCACTGGCAAGTCGAGCCTGATGGCCGTCGATGCATTGCGCGAGGTTGGAGCCGAAGTGAAAGGCATGGTGGCCATTTTCACCTACCAGATGGAACTGGCCAAGAAGAATTTCGAGGAGAAGAATTGCCAGCTGTTCACTTTGTCGAACTACGAAACCTTGATTCAGAAAGCCGTCGATGAGGCTTATATCACTGAGGACGACCTCCAGTCTTTGATGGAATGGCGCAAAGACCAGCAGGCTTGGAGTGACAGGTGGAACGAGTGATTTTTTTTGGAATTTTCTTGGAAAAACATTGTAACTGTTTGATTTTTATATTGTTGTGTAAAATACAAAAGCGAAGAAAATCCACAAATTCATAGCACGAACTTGATTTCCTTGACGTCAAAACTATGCAAAACTTGTTGTTCATCAACTAATTGCAACTGCCCAAATGGGTCAATCCCGGTCATAAACAGCCGCATAGCCTTCCCGTCCACCTCGTAATCCGCCCAAGTGCGATAGCGGAAAAGCCGTTGCAGATAATCCTGCTCAATGGCGGCAGGGGAGGAGTTCAGGATTTCCACCTTATTATATATGCTCTCCGCGACCTGCTCCAACAGCGGCTGCAAAGCGTATTCCTTTCCCGTGATTTGCCGCAATGAAATCGGATGCGTTGGCCAATCCTTAAATTGCATTTGGCTGACATTCAAACCAATGCCAATGATGGAAACATCCATCTTATTGGCTTTTATCGTGCTGTTGATGAGGATGCCGGCGAGTTTGCGGTTCTCAAAATAGATGTCGTTGGGCCACTTGATGCGGAGCTTGTCGGCGGGTAAAACAGCAACCAAGGCTTCGGCCAAACCCAATGCCACGGCCTCCGACAATAGGAACTGCCGCTCGGCAGGCAGAAAACCCACATCCAAAGCCATGGAGAAAGTGAGGTTTTTGCCCGGCTCGCTTTCCCAGCCGTTGCTGCCCATGCCTTTGCCTGCCGTTTGCTCGTCGGCGCTGACCACCCAATTGCGGATGTCACACTCCGCCAGTTTCCTTTGCAAATAGGCGTTGGTGGAGTCGGTTTGGTCGAGGTGAAGGTAAGTGAATTCCATCCGAAAAGTAGATTTTGATGCCAAAATTACGTGTTTTTTGAAAAATGGCAAAATTTTTGTTGCGAGTTTGGGAAAAGTTTCGCAATTTTGCACCCCGAAATAAAAGTATCGTAACAAAAAAACTAAACCTATGTTCAAAAAATCTATCTTTGTTTTGGCACTTCTCGCCGCAATCGGTTGTGTTTCGGCGCAGTCGCTGCAAATCGAGCTGGACGGCACGGTTTATGCCGACGGCGAAACCTTACAG
>ONVP01000269.1 GCA_900321315.1 uncultured Bacteroidales bacterium | reverse complement strand
CCCCACGCCGACCGGTTCTTTGGTGGACCTCGTCTGCACCTTGAAGACCGAAGCCACGAAGGAAGAGATCAACGCCGCCATGAAAGAAGCCGCCGAAGGCCCAATGAAGGGTGTTCTGGAATATACCGAGGACCCGATCGTGAGCGTCGATGTCATCCACAACCCGCACAGCTCCATCTTCGATGCCGAAAGCACCATGGTGATGGGCAAGATGGTGAAAATCATGTCGTGGTATGACAACGAATGGGGTTATTCCAACCGCATGGTGGACCTTATCGAGATGATGAAATATTGATTGGAACTACGAATTTCACGAATTGTACCAATTATTACGAATGGATTGTAGAGACGTGGCACGCCGCGTCTCTACAATTTTTTATCTAACAATGGTAATTGAACCTTGAAGGTGCAGTTTCTCCTCCCCTGTTTCGCCTTGATAAGTAATGTCACAGACATAAAAATAGGTACCCGATGGGCAATCCATTTTGGTCAGTTTGCTCTTGCCGTCCCATTGGATGAGCGGGTCGTCGGTGTCGTGAAGGATATTGCCCCAACGGTTGAAGATTACCGTCTTGGCACTGACAATCAAATCAATGCCTGTAACTATCGGTTCAAAAACGTCGTTGTAGCCATCGCCATTGGGCGTGAACACGTTGGGCAGTTTGTAAGAAAATTCCTCAACAGGTTTCTCGTGCCCGATGCGTACGGTTTTAATTGCGGAATAATTGATCAAAGGCTGCATGATGCCTTCCAAGGTGTAATGCCCGAAAGTGCGCACATAATAGCGGTAGATGGCATCGTTTTCCACATCGGAGTCGGTATATTCAAAATCCGTCACGGAAGCGATTCTAACGAAATGATTGCCAACTTCTTTGAAGATTTGTGTGCTATCAACGAGCCACGGCACAGCTTCTGTCCACGAGAGCTGTGCTTCACCGAAGGTTCCATTGGCCGTGAGCATCACCGCCGAGGCTGCCGCGCTCTCGCCCATCGGTTGTTGGTTGGCATCGCGCATTTGCACCTTATATAATAAAGTGGTCGCCGCCGCAAGGTCAAGGTTGGTGTCGAGGAAGGTCGTGTCGGCACCTTCGTAAACGATGGAAGTCGCGCCGTCGAGGATGCGGGTCAAAGTGTAGTTGAACGGCGCAACATATTGGTCGTCAATCTCTTTTGGATTGGCCCAACAAGTAACGACATGCCCAGAAACAAGGTCTATGCTGTCGTTGCTGACATGGGTCATCAACGGACTGTCATTTTTCAGTTCCACACAAGCCGCATCACTGACGATACTCAAAGCACCATCGGGGAACCTTGCCAAGATACGATACTCATATTCAACACCTTGTGAGAGGTTGGAATCAGTGTAAGAAGTCGTGGAAACATTATCCAAAGTGGCAATGAGTTGATAGCCTTCGCGGATGCCCGTTTCGCATTCGTCAGGCATATAACCATCACAGCTCACCTTGCGATAGATGAGCAAAGCCGCAGCATTCGGACATGGATAAGCAGACCACGAAAGCGTAGCGTCATGGCCATGCACTTCGGCGGAAAGGTTTTGCGCTTTCGGACCCATTACATTGATAGTCACCGTTTTGATGTTGGTCAGGCTGACGGGGATGCCGTCGTCCTTGGCATGAATCACTACCTGATAAGGCGTGTTGCGGATGTGTGCGTATGTCGTGTTCCAGCTAAACTCCAATTCGGGATTCAGCCCTGTTGAAATCTCCGGATTGAGTATCGCAGGACTTTCGGCCACCTCGAAAGGCGCGCCCGAGGCCGTCAAGGTCACACTATTATATGGATTAGGGTCGGAGGCCAATATGGTGAAACTCAATTGTTCGCCCGCCACCAAGCAAAACTCGTCGTCACAATGGATTTGTGGTAGGTCGTTGTCGCAGGCAGAAATCAGAATCTGCATATCTCGTATGACGGAGCCGATTTTCACGCCATGCCGCCATTCCTCGATGATGAAGGCTACATTGTATTCGCCTTGCAACATGGGGTTTTCCCAACGCAATTCTCCTGTAATCACATCAATTTCAAAGGATTGCGAAGATTGTGGATAGGTATAGCCAGGGATGTCCATGCCGTCCATGCCTTTACAGGTTACCAATTTGTAACTCAAACTGTCGCCGTCTGGGTCGTAGGCAGAGGGATTGTGCAGGTATAGCTTGCCCACGCAGCCTTTGTCGACGGGCGCGTTGAGCAGTTGCACGGAATTGTTGACGCCCAAAAACGGATTGATGACCAACTCTGTTTCGATAAACATCGGCACGCTCACCGAATTGGGCACGTTCACCACGCCATAGTTGCGGTTGGCATCCTCCATGCTGACAACGTAAGTCCCTGAAGATGAATAGTTATGAATGGCCTTGTAGACATTCAGCGTGTAGTTGTCGCCAAGGTTTTGGAACACCACTCTCGGGATGTATTCCTCCGAGCCGTCGCCCCATTTGACGGGGAGCGAGTCGCGCTGTGTCCCTGCCGGACTTGGCGTGTAAGTGTAGCAGGTGAGCGTAAACTCATACGCATTGCCGCCGATCCAGGTGTAGGTGATTTCGGCTGCACGCTGGTGCGTCGCTTTCGCGGAAAAGGCAAAAGCAAGCAACAAACTCATTATCAGCAGCAGGTGACGAAGCATAAAAGCCATTTTGAAACTGCAAATGTACTAATTTTTTGGAAACAGCATGAAAAAAGCATCCGCCAATGTCGCGACGGATGCTTTCCCGTTTGTGTTCAAGCCAAAGATTACTTGTTCTTCAGCAGGTCGCGAATCTCGGCGAGGAGTTCTTCCTGCGTCGGGCCGGCGGGAGCGGCAGGGGCTGGCTCTTCCTTCTTCTTCAAGGAACTCAGGGCTTTCACCACCATGAAGATGCAGAAGGCGATGATGATGAAGTCGAAGACGACTTGGATGAAGTTACCCCATGTCAAGGCCAACTCGGGCACGGCTTTGGTGATGACTTCTCCATCGGGTCCGAGGACTTCGCTAACGCCTTCCTTGATAACCCATTTCCATTCAGTGAAACTGAGGCCACCCGTGACAGCACCGATGAGCGGCATGATAATGTCGGACACCAACGAGGTGACAATTTTGCCAAAAGCGCCGCCGATAACGACACCAATAGCCATGTCCATCACATTGCCCTTAACGGCAAATTCTTTGAATTCCTTGAAAAGTTTTCCCATAGTTCAATGATTTAAAGGTTAAACATTGGCACAAAAGTAGGAAAAATTTCTTTTCTTGAACACGAATTTCCAAAAATCATAATCTATGAATAATTTATGGTCATTCGTGTTTACTAAAACTCCGAAGTGAAATGGAACTCAATGTCGGGGTATTTCTCCATCGCCATTTGCAGGGCATAGGGCGACTCGGCCAAAAACACGTCGCGGCCTTCCTTGTCCTCGGCGAGGTTCATGGCTTTACGCATCTTGAAATCAGTGAGTTGTGCTTC
>ONVP01000319.1 GCA_900321315.1 uncultured Bacteroidales bacterium | reverse complement strand
TAATCGATTGAATTACAACTGCTTTTGTTTTGTATCCCCACAAAAGACTCTACCATGGCCTAACCTTTGCGTTTTGTCCGATTTTTCGCTATACTTTTGCAGGGTCAAACCTAAAAAGTATATGCAATGAAGACACGAAACTTTTTCCACGCGGTTGCATTTGCGGCACTCACGATGCCTGCACTGGCCCAAAACGTAATCCCGAAACAACCCATCGACAGCCTGATGCCCACCATCGACACTTTGCTGCTCGAAGGCATCACCATCACGGCGGAGCGACCGCTGTTTTCGGTGGAAGGCGAGAAGACACTTTATCAAGTGGCCGACGACCCAACGGTGCAGGGCGGCGTGGCCTCCGATGCCTTGCAGAACGCGCCGGGCGTGAGCGTCGATGTGGAAGGCAATGTTACGCTTCGCGGCACGTCGTCGGTCGAAATTTGGATCAACGACCAGCCCTCGAATCTCAACAAAGAGAACCTGAAAACCTATCTGCAAACCCTTCCGGCCAACGCCATCGACCGTATTGAGGTGATCACCAACCCTTCGGCGCGTTACGCCACCCAAGCCGACGGCATCATCAACATCGTGATGAACGCCAAAATCAAGCGGAACGAGTTCATTTGCTTTGGCGCCAATGCCTCGTCGCAGCCCTACATCATGCCTTGGGCTTCCTACGTATGGAAAAACGAGAAATGGACGGTGAACGCCTTCGCCAGCATGTATTTCTATCACGGCGAGATGGACTCACAATACCAGCGCGACCTTTACCGCAAGGATGAAAACGGCAACCTTGTCCAAGCCAGCCACATCACAAACACGAGGCACAACGAATACCGCACCTACAGTCCAGGGGTGTCCTTGAACCTTGCCTACACGCCCGACAAGAAGAACAGCTATTCCTTTTATTTGAACCTTTGGGATTCGTTTGGCCCCTCGATAATGCGCCAAGAGCGTGAACGCACCGAATACTTGGAGCAAGCGGGTTTTTATAAGTATTTGATTTCCAATGTTTCAAAATCCAATTACCTATACCTCAATTCGGGCCTGTATTACCAACACAAGTTCGACGAGGAAGGGCACAACCTGACTTTCCGCCTGAATGGCACATGGAATCGCAACGCCATGTTTTTGGAAGACCACACCAACTACACTTTGCCTGCGCCGCACGAATGGGACTTCACGATGGATTACCTTTATTCCAATGTGCCCATTTCGGCGAATTTGGACTACAACCTGCCGTATTCCAAGAACGGCGAGTTCAGCATGGGACTCAATGGCGGTTGGGAAACGGAGCGCGCCAATGTGTTGGTGGATTCTTTGGCAGGCGATGTGTATTTGCACGATTCAGCCATGTCTTACCGTTATTGGAACCGCAACCAGAATTTGGGCGGTTATTTTATGATCCGGCATCGTTTTGGGGATTTCACGGTGCAGCCCGGAGTCAGCATGAAATACTATCGGACGAGCATAGCCTATCCCGATGCACCTGATTATGACTTTGTTACGGACAATTCCAAAGTTTTGCCCTTTGACGTTTTGCCTTCCTTGCATCTTTCGTATCGCACCAAGTCGATGCACAACTTCAAGATGAGCTATTCCATGAAGATCAAGCATCCTACGGCGGTGCAACTCAGCCCTTTCAACCAATATGACATAGAAATGTATGCTACGGGCAATCCTTATTTGGAGCCGATTTACACTCAAAATTTGGAAGCGAGCTGGACAAAGTATTGTGACGACTTCGGCTCGGTGGGGCTGACGGGCTATTACAAAGGCAAGAAAAACGACATCAACACGAGCTATGAGTCTGGTTATCACGAGCATTTTGGCCGGACGGTGTTCTTCACGAAGCCCGTAAACGTGGGGCGTTCCTACACGGCGGGCGGCGAGTTCAACATGATGTATCGCCCGAGCGGAATGTTCAATTTGCGATTTTATGCCAATCTGTACGACTCCTATCTTGAAAGTAATTATGGCGTTTCCGAAGCCTTGAAACCGAGCGAGTTATGGTCGTATAGCCTTCAGTTGAGCGCGTGGGCCAAACTGTGGAACCGCTTGGAAATCCATGCGTCCGGCCATTACACATCGCCTGTGCAGACATTGTTTCAGGAAGTCGGCGCAAACTATTCCATCGATTGCGGGATGCGCACCGATTTCTTCGACCACAAATTGTCGGTGTTCGTCAATGGCTACGACCTTTTCGGCCTGAAGCGCTACAGCAACACCTACACGAATCCTGTGATGCAAGGCACTTCCTCCATGCGGACCAATTCCACCTATATCTGCGTGGGCTTCACCTTGCGTTTCGGCGACGTCGAACTGGAAAACGAGGCGCAAACGGGCGGCGAGTCGGGCGGACAATAATCGTTGAATTGTTGCGTTGTTGAATTGTTTAATTGTCGAGACGATGTTGAATCTGCTATATAAAACAAGGTGTTGGATTGCTTTCATGCTCATTGCGCTTCTTGCGGCCTGCAATGTGAAGTCAGACATGGACAACATGGCGCGGACGGTGATGGAAATTGAGGGCAAGTTCAGCCGAGGAGAGGACATCTCGCAAGACACCTCCATTTTTCAGGCGCGACGTTATTTCAGCCTCACTGACGATGCCGAAATGAAAACATTGTCAGCACTTTACAGCGGTTGCGTCTATTGGCAGCAAAGCAACTACGACTCGGCCATGACTGCCCTCAACGAGGCCATC
>ONVP01000380.1 GCA_900321315.1 uncultured Bacteroidales bacterium | reverse complement strand
CTCGAAAAGGAAGGCTTTCTTGTCCTTTCCGACAGCTTCGACGAGCCTTCAAAGCTGATGATCAAGGCATCACGCGACGAGGTTTATGGCTTTCAGGTCAACAATTCGGATTACAGCGAACTGATCAAGGCGATACTCCGGACATTGCCTGGCGTAATGACTGATTTTGTGAAAATTAACGAGGAAATGTTGGCCAAGAAGTCGGGACTGAAGCAGGAGAAAGTGGTTGAGCAGTTGAACAGACTCGATGCCTATCATGTCCTTACCTACATTCCCCGCAACGACAAACCGCAAGTTCTATTCCTCTCCGAATTTGTTGATACAAGGCATTTTAACCTTTCCAAGGAACACTATCACGACCGCAAACGCGAGGCCGAGTTGCGCGTCAAGGCGGTGGTGGATTTTGTGAACAACGACGAGGAATGTCGCAGTGTGCAATTGTTGCGCTATTTCAACGAGAAAACGAGGGAAACATGTGGGCGTTGCGATGTGTGCAAAAAAAATCGTCCAAAACCAATTGATTACCAAACGATTGAAAACAAGTTGGTGAGCATGGCAAGCGAATCTCCTATAGGGATGAGGGAAGTGCTTTCGTGTTGTGGTGGACTTGACGAAGCCATGGTGTTGGATTCCATCCGTTTCTTGATTGACAATGGCGTTTTGTCGTTGGATTCCGACGGCAAGTTGCAGCAGGGCAACAAAAAAAGCCGCCATTGCTGACGGCTTTGCATTTTCAAGGGCACTGCTTAATCCAGCAGGTTGCTTGCAGGTTTGAACTTCACAACCTTCTTGGCGGCAATCTTGATGGTCTTGCCTGTCTTCGGGTTGCGGCCTTTTCTCTCGGGACGGTTGGTAACGGCGAGCGTACCGAAGCCCACGAGGGCTACTTTACCGTCTTTCTTCAATTCGCCTTTGGCGACTTCCATGATGGCATCGATAGCCTTTCTGACATCGACTTTGGTCATGCCGGCATTTTCGGCGACGGCATTAATTAATTCAACTTTGTTCATTTTTAGTTTGATTTTATTATTGGGTTAAACGGTTTAACAGCACAAAAGTAATGTATTTTTGATAAATGCAAGCATTTTTTTTCAAAAGTACGCTTTTTTTTCAAAAAAACTTGCATTTTGCTTCCCAACGTGCTTTATTTATCCCTTATTTACGACTTTCCAAGCGCCCTTCAATTGTGTTCCGCGGAGGAAATCGGCGACGGGCATCCGTTTTTTTCCGGCTTGCTGTACGCTGACGAGGTGCAGGAATCCGTCGCTCAACGCGATTTTCAGATGGCTCGCGTTGTCGGTGACTACGGTGCCCACAGGAAGGTGGTGCTCGGTGCGTTCGATGGCAGAAGCAAACACTTTCATATCTATGGCTTGGCCATGCTCCGAGCGAAGCACCACATGGGCGGCAGGGTAGGGCGACAGGCCTCTTACATGGTTGTAGGCGCGTGTGCAGTCGAGATAGAGGGGCAGGTCGCAGAACTCCTTGCTGATTTTTGGTGCTGTCTTCAGTGGCTGGCTGTCGGCCACTTCTTGTGGCATGGCATGGGCAAGGTTTTCCTCTATCTTTCTTATGGTGTTGATTACGATTTGTTTGCCGCGCTCCATCAATGCGTCGTGCAATTCGCCAGCGGTTTCGTCGGGTCTGATGCTCACTTTTTCCGACATGATGATGGCACCCTTGTCAATTTCCTCGTTGAGGAAGAAGGTGGTCAGGCCGGTTTCGGTTTCGCCGTTGATGATGGCAAAGTTGATGGGAGCAGCGCCACGGTATTGCGGCAGTAGCGAGGCGTGGAGGTTGAAGGTGCCAAGCTCGGGCATTTTCCACACTTCGGCGGGCAACATCCTGAACGCCACCACGATGAACAGGTTGGCATGGTAGGATTCCAGTTCCTGCAAAAAGGCCGGGTCTTTCAGTTTTTCGGGCTGTAGCAGCGGCAGGCCGTGCTCCAATGCGGTTTTCTTGACTTCCGAGAATTGTATCTGGTGACGACGGCGGCCACATCATGGCCGGCTGCAAGAATGGCTTCCAGTTGCGACGCGGCGAATTCGGGCGTCCCGAAAAATATGATTCTGGTTTTTCCCATGTGCAGGTGCAATTATAAAAAAATCCCGACCCTTGCAGGCCGGGACCACCAATATGAACATTCTTTATTTCAATTTCTCTTCTACGTTGGCGATGTTCTTGCTAATCTCGAAAGCCTCGTTGCTCAACGGAAAATCCTTTTTCAACTTCTTGTAGGTTTCCAATGCCTTGCCGTAGTTGCCCATAATCTCGTAGGTGTTGCCTTCCTTCATCAGGAAGATGGGGCTGGTGAAGTCGTTGGGATTCTTGGCGGCGGCTTTGCCGTAGTACGAAACGGCGTTCTGCATGTCGTCAAGCTCCATGTAGCAGTCGCCAATGGCACCCAAGGCCATGGGAGCCAGCACCTGATCGTTGTTGGAGTATTTCTTCAGGTATTCAATGGCTTCCTTGAAGTTGCCTTGCTTCATGTAGGAAATGCCGGCATAGTAGGAGGCGAGCTTTCCGGCTTTCGTCGAACCGTAGTCTTTCACGATGTCCAACAAGCCGATGCCTTCGTTGCCGTCGCCGTTGAGGGCAAGGTCGTATTGCTCCTTGTCGAAATAGCTCTGCGCCTTGTAAATCAAGGTGCTTGCGGTTTCGTTCCGCTTTTGCTTGTACTTCGTGACTCC
>ONVP01000271.1 GCA_900321315.1 uncultured Bacteroidales bacterium | reverse complement strand
CATCAACGACCTGCTCGGCGGCGACTACTACTACGATATTAATAAGTATGCCGAAAACTTGGAGAACGACGAGTGCCAAACGAACCTGCTCAACCCGAACCATGTGGCCAAGGTGGGCGACATCATCGGCTACAACTACTACGCCAACCGCAACTGTGGCCGCATTTGGGACCAAGTGAACTGGCTCGTCGGCAACTTCGACCTTTATTTGGGCTTGCAGGCCGACTTCACGCAGATTTGGCGCGAAGGCCTATGGAGGAGCGGTTCCTTCGCCGACAACTCCTTTGGCGCAGACGAGAAGCACAACTTCTTCGACCCCAGCGTGAAGGCCGGCGCGACTTACGCCATCAACGGACGCAACCACATCGTGGCCAACATGGCCTGCATGACGCAGGCACCCCAGTTCAGGGACATCTACGTGTCGCCACGCACCCGCCACACCGTGGTGGAAGGCGACCTGAAGAGCGAGCGCCTCATGGCCCTCGACCTGAGCTACCTCTACCGCTCGCCCGAGTTCAAGCTCCGCCTGACGGGATACTACAGCATCTACCAAAACCTCGTGTGGAACCGCAGCTTCTATTGCGAGAACGTGTATATCGGCGAAAGCGCTTCGGGCACTTCCTACAAAAGCGAGTTCGTCAATTTCATCATGACCGACGTCAGCCAAAAGAGCCTTGGCGTGGAATTGGGCGCGGAATACATCGTTTCGCCCACCGTCACCCTTCAGGCCGCCGCCGCCAACGGCATCCATATGTATGGCAACAACCCCATCTTCTCGGTTTATGACGACAACAACGCCTTGGCCTACATCCAGAACAGCGTCGCCTATCTGAAAGGCTACCATGTTTCGTCAGGACCCGAGTCGGTGGCCTCGTTGGGTATCAAGTACAACTCGCCGAAATACTGGTGGGTGAGCCTCAACGGAAACTACATGGCCAACATGTATTTCGACGTGAACCCCTACAACCACACCGAGGAGGGAATGTCGCACTACGCCCAAGGCGACATCCGCATCGAGGAAGTGCTGAACCAAACCCCGATGAAGCCCGCCTTCACCCTCGACTTCTACGGCGGCATGTCGAAACGCTACAAAGGCTATTATTTCCTCCTGAACGTGAGCATCAACAACATACTCAACAACAAGAGCGCCATCCTCTACGGCTACGAGCAACTGCGTTTCAACGCCAACAACCCAGAAATGTTCCCTGAGAAGTATTCCTATATGTATGGAACGAATTTCTTTGTCAGTCTGACCGTAAGGAAATAAACACGGCCTTCGACAAGCTCGGTGACCTTCACCAAAGTAGTAAAGTTAAGGGCCGTTGAGCCAGTCGAAACGCCTGACCGGATTTTGAATCCTGAATCTTAAATTTTGAATAAATACTAAACACACAATAAAATGAAAAACAGCGTATTCAACAGTTTCCTTCTCCTTGCCATGATGGGCATGCTGTTCGCGGCCTGCAAGAAGGAGTATCCCCAACCGCCTATCCAAGAGCTTCCGATAGGCACGGTTTACACCATCGGCGAAATTCTCGACATGCCGCAGAACACGGTGTTCGACACGGCCTCGGTGTATGGCATCGTCACTGCCGACGAAGTGTCGGGCAACCTCTACAAGTCAGCCTACATCCAAGACAGGGCCACTGGTGCAGCCATCCAGCTTTACATGGATGCCGTTTCGGGTGTGCGCATCGGCGACTCTATCCGCGTCTTCCTCAAGGGCGTGAAGTTCGGAATGTACAAGAACCTGCCCCAACTGAGCGAGTTCGGCCCCGACGGGCACATCGTCATTCTGGCCAACAACCGTCCCATCGAACCCCAACTGACCACCATCGCCGACATCAACGCGGGCAGGCATCTGGCCCAGTTGGTGAAGCTTGAGAACGTCAGCTTCGTTGACCAAGGCGAAACCTTTGCGCCCACGTCGGCCTACGGCGAGCACGACATCAAGGACGAAACCGGCAACAGTGTGATGGTGCGCACGAGCAACTATGCCAACTTCGCCGGCAACCCGCTTCCCACCGGAACCGGCAGCCTGATTGCCATCGCGTCAGTTTACAACACTACTTGGCAACTGACGCTGCGCTCGGCCAACGAGCTTGTGTTTGACGGCGACAGTCCTGCCCCAACGCCCACGCCCACGCCTACCGAGCTTGAAGGAGACGGCAGCCGCGAGAATCCCTACACGGCCAACGACATCATCCTGCTGGCCAAGCAAGAATCCGACGGCAGTTCCTATTGGGTGAAAGACCGTATCGTAGGCACCATCAGCACGGAAGGCAACCAGAATACATACGTGTTCTCATCGTCAGCCGACATTGCCACCAACCTCATCATCTCGTCCAACGAGAACGCCTCGGGCGAGGCAGAATGCGTCCCGGTGCAGCTGCCTTCGGGTGCTGTGCGCACCGGCCTGAACTTGGTCGATAACCCGGGTAATTACTTGCAGGAAGTGCTGCTCTACGGAACGCTTGAGAAGTACTTCAGCAAGCCGGGCATCAAGAATGTCACCTATGCCGAAATCAACGGCAACGGCTTCGGCACCGACCCCAATGGCGGAGGCGGTGGAGACGGGAACAATTACTTCAACCAGCCCCTGACCTCGCAAGCCAGCTTCAACGTGTTCAGTGCCTATAGCGTTGCGGGCGACCAAGGATGGAGCTTCAGCGCCCAATATGGCGCGGTGATGTCGGGCTATGCCAACAACACTTCATACGCCAACGAAGACTGGCTCATTTCACCAGCCATCGACCTGAGCGCAAGCACGAGTCCCGTGCTCGTCTTCGACCACACGAGAGGCCCCGCATCAAGCATCAATGTCGGTGTGAATGAAGGCTATTACACCGTCTGGGTGACCAATGGCTACACCAACGGCGAAGCCCCGAACATGGAGAACTGGGTCGAGCTGACGGGTGTCAATCATGCCACTGCCGGCTGGGCTTGGGTGTCGTCAGGCAATCTCGTGATTCCTGCCGAGTTCAAAACCTCCACCTGCCGCATCGCGTTCCGCTACCTCAGCGTCAGCGGCGCATCGGCCACATGGGAAATCAAGAACGTGGTGGTCAAGGAACAGTGAGTTTAAATTTAGTTTACATGAAAGACAAGTTGAGATTCCCCTACGGGGAATGGAGTGGGTTCGTTGTTCTATATGCAGCGGCTTGTGGGACTTGCGAACAGCCAACTTGTTTATGCCGCCGCTTATAAATTAAGCCCCAACACCCTTCCCCGTAGGGGAATCTACAGGGAAACAATTACTTACCAATAAAGCCTGCCTTCGAGCGGGCTTTTTTTTGTTGAAAAAAAACAAATGTGCTTGTATGTTTTGGGAAAACCACTATATTTGCACCCGAAAAACAGTTGGAATCATGTAAAAGCAATTGATTAACAAA
>ONVP01000272.1 GCA_900321315.1 uncultured Bacteroidales bacterium | reverse complement strand
CCTTGCGAAGGTTTTCGGGCATTTCTTCGTTTGTCTTGTATGTCGCTACGCCCATAGGTTTGTTGTATTCCTTTATCACATATTCAACGTAGGCTTTGTTGGCCGATTTGCAAAGCACGATTCCGACGGATGGGTTTTCGTGCGGTTTCTTCACATGGTCGTCAAGAATCTGCAAGTAACTCATCAGTTGTCCCAAATATCCGGTTTTGAACTCACCTGTTTTCAGTTCAACTACAACCAATGCGTTCAGTTCCCGATTGAAAAATATCAGGTCGGGGAACAATTCTACACCATAAATCTCCAAATGGTACTGGTTGCCGACAAAAGTGAAGTCTTTCCCGAAAGTCATAATGAACTTTTTGATATTCTGAACGATTTGCTGTTCAATCACTCGTTCGTCAATGTCTTCCTTGTCGCGTTCCCCGATTTCCTCTACATTGATGAAATTCATGGTATATGAATCCTTGAACATCATTACGGCCTTGCGTGCCATATTTGAGTTGGGCAAGGTCTGCACGAAATTATTGGGCAATTTGTCTTGATTTTCGTGGGCTTGCTGCTTGATGAGCCTTTCCAAAGCCTCGACTGCCAAGTGTTCCTCCGCTGTGCGGTGGATGTAATAGTAGCGGGTATCGATGTTTTTGCAAAGGGTGATTATTCGTGAATGATGCGAGAAAGGCACTTTGAAAAAATCTTCGACAGGAAATTCCGAAAGATTTGGAATTTTAATCGCGTGATATATATCTATTTGATTATCTGATAATTGTAATTTTCCAGTCGCGACTGGAAAATTTATTCCCGAAGCGTTGCCAATTTCTCCAGTCGTAACTGGAAAATCTGTGTCCAACATGTTCCATGCTTCATAAAACTTGCGCATTTCATACAAATTGGAAGAGGAGAAGCCTCTTAACCCAGGAAGCTCTTTACGCAGTTGCTCACTGATTTTATCCATCACGCTCGTTCCCCAAGCAAATCTTTTCGTGTTCTTGGAGAGATACTTTCCAATCGCAAAATAAACAGCCAATTGCACACGATTGACATCCTTGACTGCTTCGTATTGCCCTTGCAAAATGGCAGTCTTGATGGTTTCAACGGCTTGCGATAGTGGTATGAGAGCTTCCATTGCTGCTTTTTGATTTGTGCCGCAAAAATATTGAAAAAATCCGATAAAAACCTTTTTTCCGCCCCCATTTCAGAAATTATGCGTACTTTTACCACGCAAATTTTGACTTTGAACCATGCACAAAGAACAAGAAGATATTGATGTTTTGGAAGAGGAACTCGTTGAGAATGAGAAAAGTCTGCTGCTTATCAACGACGATGTGAACACGTTTGAGTTTGTCATCAAGATACTGATGAAGGTGTGCCACCATACCCTCGAACAGGCCGAAACCTGCGCTTGGATTACGCACTTCAAGGGCAAATGCGCCATCATGCACGGCAGCTTCGAGGAACTGAAACCCTATTACGACATCCTCCTCGGCTATCAGCTTACGGTAAAAATCACGGACTAATGGCAAGCTACACCTCTTTGGAAATATTGGCCATCCAGCGGGCCTACGAAGCCATGCTGGCCGACATCAGCCCTTCGGTCAATGCACCGGAGCACTTGGCCCTGATTGACAAGGCTTACCGCTATTGCTTGGAGAAATACGACGGCCGTTATCTGCTTTCGGGCAAGGCCTACATGCTGCATCTCATCGACATGGCGCGAATTGCCGTGGTGGAAGTGGGGTTGGGCTACATTTCCGTGGCGGCGGCTTTCCTTCATGGCATCGATTATAAGATGGACGTGAGTATCAATGAGTTGCGGGAACAATTCGGGCGCACGGTGGCTATTGTTTTGGAAGACTTCAGCGAAATTTCCAAGCTGGACACCGAAAAAGTGGCCTTCAATTCCGACAACTTCCAAGTGATGTTCCTCTCGGTGATCGACGACATGCGGGCAGTGCTGCTGAAAATCGTTCACCGCGTGTATGATGTTCGCAATCAGAACGATGTGGCTCCCGAAAGGATCGCGAAATACTTCCACGAAATCAAATACATCTATATCCCGATAGTGCATCGGCTGGGATTGTATAAACTTAAGTCGGAATTGGAGGAGAAGCTGATGCTGTACGAGAATCCGGCGATGTTCCACGAGATTGAGGCCAAGATTGAAGCCACGCACGAGGCCCGCAAGAGGACGGCGGAGGACTTCATTTCGCGCATTTCGGAAGGCATCGACAACGAGATGGACCGCACCAAGAAGAACGGCAAGTACAAGTTCGCTTATTCCGTCAAGTGGCGCCTCAAGTCGATCCCGTCGATTTACGCCAAGATGAAGGCGCAGAACGTGCCTTTCGAGGAGGTCTATGACCTGTTGGCGGCACGGGTCATCATCCGATGCGCGCCCAAGGACGAGCAGGAATGCTGCTGGAGCGTGTATTCTGCCATCACCAACATCTTTGACCCCAAGCCCGAGCGCCTCCGCGACTGGATTACGCAGCCGAAAGCCTCTGGCTATGAGTCGCTTCACACGACGGTGAAATACGACGACAAGATGTGGTTTGAGGTGCAAATCCGCACCACGCGCATGGACGACATCGCTGAAACGGGGCAGGCTGCACATTATTTATATAAAGGGGAGAAGGAAACCTCCGAGGAGTGGCTGCTGAACGTGCGCGAGGTGCTCGAAAACCCAGGATTGGTGTCGTTCGAGAATTCGTACAAGAAACTCTACAAGTCGGATAAGATATTCATTTTCACGCCTGAAGGCGACTTGAAGCAGTTGCCCGTTGGCTCAACGGTGCTCGATTTTGCTTACGAGGTGCACACCCGCGTGGGCGAGACCTGCAACGGGGCGCGGGTGAACGGTCGAATGGTGCCCATCCGCCACGAACTGACCAACGGCGACCGCGTGGAAATCATCACGAGCAAGAAACAGTCGCCACGCGCCGACTGGCTCAATGTGGTGGTCACCGAAAAGGCCAAAAGCAAAATCAGGCGCTACCTCAAGGAAGAGGAGCTGAAAGAGTCGGAGATGGGAAAAGGACTGTTGCAGAGGCGGTTGAAGAACTGGAAACTGCCATTCTCAGAGTCGGTGGTTGATATGTTGGTGAAGGAGTACAAGCTCGAAAACTCGCTGCAACTCTACCATCAAATCGCCACCGAGAAAATCGAGCTGGCCAGCGTGAAGCATTTTCTGACGGCCAAGTTCGGCGAAGCTGCTGACAAAACGGAAAAGCTTGTTGCAGAGCATGTTGAGCCGTCGAAGAAAGAGTCCGCCGCCGAGGTTGAGGAATGTCTCTCTATCGGCGAAGACATCGACAACGTGACCTACAAGTTGGCCAAGTGCTGCAACCCCATTCTGGGCGACCGCGTTTTTGGCTTC
>ONVP01000273.1 GCA_900321315.1 uncultured Bacteroidales bacterium | reverse complement strand
TGGACGGCAAAAAAGGCGTGGCTGGCGACTATTACAACGACTGGTTGGGCTTCAACGGTGACAACATGGAAGCCACCATTGAGTTGAACAAACCATTGGATATCAATGTGGTAAAAGTCGGCGTTTGCCACGAGCCGAACAATTGGGTGATGTGGCCCAAAGCCGTTTGGGTCAGCTTCTCCGAAAACGGCACCGATTTCACAGAGTGGAAGTTCGTCGAGATGCCCATGTTCGACCGCCCCGACAAGATGGCGGGACAGGGTAGGGTGGAAGCCCGCGCCCGCGTTGCAGCCAAGAAAGTGAAGTTCATCCGCGTGAAGGTTGAAAACCAAGGTGTTCTGCCCGATTGGCATCCCTATGCAGGCGAAAAGGCTTGGATTATGGTAGATGAGGTGGAGATTATGTAAATCTGTCTTCCAATCAGAATTGGGATTAATTGCCATGAACTTCAAACTCATCTCCGATTTCGAGCCTACCGGCGACCAGCCCGAAGCCATCAAGCAGTTGGTGGATGGACTGCAGCGCGGTGACCGTGCCCAGACGCTTTTAGGCGTGACGGGTTCGGGCAAAACGTTCACCATCGCCAATGTGTTGGCGCAGTTGAACCGTCCGGCCTTGGTGCTGAGCCACAACAAGACCCTCGCGGCGCAGCTCTACGGCGAGTTCAAGCAGTTCTTCCCCGAAAACGCGGTGAATTACTTCGTTTCCTATTACGACTACTATCAGCCCGAGGCTTTCATTCCCGCCACCAACACCTACATAGAAAAGGACCTCGCCATCAATTCAGAAATTGACAAGATGCGCTTGGCGACGACTTCGGCACTGCTTTCGGGGCGGCGTGACATCATCGTAGTTTCTTCTGTTTCATGTCTTTACGGTATCGGCAACCCAGAAGATTTCGGGAAGAACGTCATCTATTTGGAATGCGGTGCCAAGATGGAGCGCGACGAGGTGGCGAAGGCTTTGGTGAGTTCTTTGTATGTGCGTAACGAAATCGAGTTCACGCAAGGCAAGTTCAGGATGAAAGGGGAGACGATGGACGTGTTTCCGGCCTACGCCGACTATGCCTACCGCATCGTGTTTTGGGACGACGAAATCGACAGCCTCGAGATGTTCAACCCCGTGACTGGCAGGAAGATGGAGGACCTTTCGGAGCTGACCATCTTTCCCGCCAACATCTTCGTGACTTCGCAAAGCAAGCTGAACTCCGCCGTGCGGGAAATCCAGGACGACATGTTCAAGCAGGCCGAGTATTTCCGCGAAATCGGGAAGAACATCGAGGCGAAACGCTTGGAAGATCGCGTGAACTACGATATGGAGATGATGAAAGAATTAGGCTATTGTTCTGGCATTGAGAACTATTCGCGCTATTTCGACGGGCGCAGTCCAAGCACGAGGCCTTTCTGCCTGCTCGACTATTTCCCCGACGACTTCATCACGATTATCGACGAGAGCCACGTCACTGTGCCGCAAATCCGTGGAATGCATGGCGGTGACCGCTCGCGCAAGCAGACTTTGGTGGAATATGGTTTCCGACTGCCTTCGGCCTTGGATAACAGACCTTTGCAGTTCGATGAGTTTGAATCCCTTACGGGACAGACCATCTATGTCAGCGCCACGCCCGCCGACTTCGAGCTGCAACAGAGCGAGGGCGTGTATGTGGAGCAGGTGATTCGTCCCACGGGCTTGCTCGACCCGATTATTGAGGTGCGACCGAGCCTGAACCAAGTCGATGACCTCATCGACGAAATCCACAAAGTGGTGGAGAAGAACCAGCGAGTGCTCGTCACGACGCTGACCAAACGCATGGCTGAGGAACTGAATACTTACCTTAATGGATTGAAAATCAAGACGCGATACATCCACTCCGATGTGGATACGATGGAGCGCGTGGAGATTTTGCAAGGCCTCCGCATGGGCGATTTTGACGTTTTGGTCGGCGTGAACCTCTTGCGCGAGGGCTTGGACCTTCCCGAAGTCAGCCTCGTGGCCATCCTAGATGCCGACAAGGAAGGCTTCTTGCGCTCTGAGCGTTCCCTGACACAAACGGCAGGCCGCGCCGCGCGCAATGCCGAGAGCAAAGTCATCATGTACGCCGACACCATCACCGACTCGATGCGCAAGACCATCGACGAGACCGCCCGCCGCCGCGCCAAGCAAATGGCTTACAATGAGGCACATGGCATCGTGCCGAAAACCATCGTCAAGGCCATCGACAACTCGCTTGGCACCTTGAAGGGAACCCAGCCCGTGCCATATTCCCAATCAGACCTCCCGACGAGCATCGCTGCCGAAAGCCAACCTCAATGGCTCTCGAAGGAGCAGATTCAGAAAGCCATCCAGCAGGCCAAGAAAAACATGGAGCGGGCCGTCAAGGAGATGGATTTCCTTGCGGCGGCGAAGTATCGTGACGAGATGCTGGCGTTGCAAAACCAATTGCAATCATGAGTTCCGCTACCCGAAAAATATTGCAACAATACTGGGGCTATCCCAATTTCCGCCCGCTTCAGGAGGAAATCGTCGATTCCGTCATGGCGGGGAAGGACACGCTTGCCTTGTTGCCCACGGGCGGCGGCAAGAGCATCTGTTTTCAGGTGCCGGCCATGGCGATGGAAGGGCTGTGCCTCGTCGTCACGCCGCTCATTGCGCTGATGAAAGACCAAGTGGCGCACCTTGTGGAGAAAGGAATCCCCGCGGCAGCCATCTATTCGGGGATGCACCCGGACCAACTGGATTTGGCTTACAATCAGGCAGTTTACGGTAGGCTGAAGTTCCTTTACGTTTCGCCGGAACGCCTGCAAACCGACACTTTCATCGAGGCTTTGAAAAAGATGAAGGTCTGCCTCTTGGCCGTCGATGAGTCGCACTGCATCTCGCAATGGGGCTATGACTTCCGTCCGCCGTACCTGAAAATCGTGGAAATCAGGCCGTACATGCCCAAAACGCCCGTCTTGGCCCTGACCGCCACAGCCACGGCCAAGGTGGTGGACGACATACAGTTGCGCCTCGGCTTCAAGCAGAAGAACGTCTTCCAAAGCAGTTTCGAGCGCAAGAACGTGACTTACAACGTGTTTCACGAGGCCGACAAATACGGTGTGCTGCGCCGCAAGTTGGAGGCCATGACGGAAGGCAGCGCCATCGTGTATGTGCGCAACCGCAAACGGACGCAGGTCATTGCCGACTGGCTCAATTCGGTGGGCATTTCGGCGACGTTTTATCATGCTGGCTTGGACAGCAAAACGCGCGACGAACGCCAAGACCAATGGATGAAAGGCAAGGTGAAGGTCATCGCGGCGACCAATGCCTTCGGCATGGGCATCGACAAGCCCGACGTGCGCCTCGTCATCCACATGGATTTG
>ONVP01000275.1 GCA_900321315.1 uncultured Bacteroidales bacterium | reverse complement strand
CTTTCTTTTATACATTTTTTAGTAACTTTTTTTTTTTTTTTTGCTGCAAATATAGTAACTTTTTGCAGATAAAAACAAGTTTTCGCAGTAACTTTTTGCAGGTAAAATCAGCTTTCTACGGTAACTTTTTGCAAGTTGTGTGTCCTCAAAGTCCATTCTGGCGCGGTTCAAAGAATGCGAAAAAATAGCATTTGCGCTCAGCGGTGAGGGTGTCGCCTTCGGCCAATTCCAACTTCACATATACCTTCTGCAAGTCGGCTTTGCGCAAACATTCGCCCAGGCCTTCCACGACAAATTTCCGATTCTCATTGGCATCCAACTTCACCTTCAACGCTTGCTCAAACAGCGGATGACCTCCAAGGTCGCACACCGTGACGGACAATGAGCCGTCGATGTCGCGGAGCAAGTCGGAGGTGACGAAAACGCCGTAATCCTTTTGGTCAATGCTTAAAAGCACCGGCGCATAGAGCGTTTTCAACCTTTCTTGCAGCACTTTGGGACGACCGTAATAGTCTATTGATGACCACGAAGTTACGGGCCAAGCATCGTTAAGTTGCCAATAGAGCGTACCCATGTTGTAAGGCTTCGCCGTGCGGTGCGCCTCAATCGCGATTTCCATGCCATAAGCTTGCGAAAGCTGGCTCAGATAGACATATTCCTCAAAATCCTTGGGCTGGATGTCAGGGTAATAACGTTTGATGAAGTCGTCAATTTGGCGCGTGCCACGGGCGTGTTTTTGGTGCGCCGCAATGACCTCGGCATCCATACTCAGTTCCTCGCCTTGCGCGATTTTCAGCAAAGTTTGGTAGTCGGGATAGCTTTGGTAGCCATACTCGCTGTTGAAGCGGCCTACCTTCTCGCGATACATTTCGTAGGGCAACTCGCCCCACCAAACGCCCCAATAATGCACATCGCCTTCGGTCAGGCTTTCGGGTCGTCCCCAACCTTTTGAGGGAGAACTCGGCCAATAGGGTCGTGCGCCGTCGAATTGCACAACAGCCTGAGGCAGAATGTTTTCAAACAATTTGTCATAACCCGCCTTGATGGCCTTGTCATCTTCTTCCGACCAATTCAGCGACTTTTGCCAGCCCCAATTGTAGTAGCCCTCAGAAATCTCGTTGCCGCCACACCACAAGGCCAAGGAAGGATGCGAAGCCAAGCGCTTCACCTGTTCCTCTGCCTCAATTCGAGCATTTTCGAGGAAAGCCTCGTCGTAGGGATACATCGTGCCGGCATACATAAAATCTTCCCAAACCAAGATGCCCAACGAGTCGCAAATGTTGAAGAAATCGTCGGAAGGATAAACGCCGCCGCCCCACACGCGCAACATATTGAAATGCGCGTCTTTAGCCTGACGAAGCAACGCCAAAGTGTTGTCGGCGTTCATCCATGTTTCAATCATTTCTTCGGGAACGTAGTTCGCACCTTTGGCATAGAACGGCACATCATTCACCTTGAAATAGAACGCTCGCCCGATGCTGTCGGGCTCATCAACCATCTCAAAGGTTCTGATACCCGACTTGAACTGCTTGGAATCCAACACTTTATTTCCTTTTTTCAAGACAACTTCAAAGTCGTACAGCGGTTGCTCGCCCATCTCGTTGGGCCACCAAAGTTGGGGATTGTCTATGGTAATGGGCAATACTGTATGTTGACGGCCCTTCGACAGGCTCAGGGACCTGCTGGCTAAGGTCGTTGAGCCTGTTGAAACGCCGACCTCAAAAGTTTCATCCGTTTCATTCTCAACATCCAAATGCAACACCAATTCCGCACGTTCCGCATTGGCTGCCTGCGTGACGATATAGGCATTTTCCAATCTCGCCTCGTTCCAGCCAACGAGTTTCACAGGCTTCCAAATGCCCACATTCTTATACTTCGGTGCCCAGTCCCAGCCGTGCTGATAGGGTGCTTTGCGCGTGACGGCATATTTCTCGGGCAAGCGAGGTTGATGTTGCTCATACAAAGCCAGTTGCGTGCTGTCATAACGAAGGAAATGCACTTCCAAAAGGTTGTCTTTCTCTTTCAGCAAGTCTTTCACTCCATGTTTCCATGCGCGAAATTGATTGTCGGCAAAGAACAATTTCTCACCGTTCAAAGAAACATCAGCGTAGGTGTCAATGCCTTCAAAAACCAATTCAACATTCTCTTTTTCAAGCAATTCCATGTCCGCATTGAAATGCAAGGTGTAGTCCCAAGGATGGTCGGAAATCCAAAGCAATTGGTTTTCCACCGTGCCGAGGTAAGGATGCGGAAATGCGGAGCATTCGACGGAGTCAATCAGGCCGTTTTCATACAGGCTCTGTTGCACCACCGAGGGCACATCAACCTGCATATTAATAAATAAGGTGTCGCCGGTGAGTGTCCAGCCTTGGTTGAGGTTTTGTACGACGACGTTGGACTTTTCAGTTTTTTGACACGCCGAAAAGGCGATTATCAGGAGAATTAAAGGAAGTAGTTTTTTCATTTTGAGTGTTTTTTGGCACGCAGAATGCGCAGAATTTTATGAACCTACCGGACGCCTATTTTTCGTCGCTTCGCGCTTCTGCGTATTCTGCGTGAGACAATTAATTCTGCGTGAGACAATTACGGGTTCAACAATTTTTCCATTTCGTAAATCAAGTCCTTGTTCGACTCAGTCCAGACCATCGTCGCGCCCGCGGCATCCTTTTGGTTGGGATAGAGTTTCTCGTTGAAGCGCGGCACCCAATGCGCCAACGAAGCATGGCAATGCACCGCGCCCGTCATGTTGAGGATGTCCTTCACATTGCCAAGGTTGATGCCGCCGCCAGGCATGATGGCGATTTTGTCGCCATAGCGCAACTGCATCTCCGCAATCATCGGGACGCCTTCAAGGGCCGTGGGCTTGCCGCCCGAGGTCAGGATTTTGTCGAAGCCGAGTTCAATCAGTTTTTCGACGGCCTCGAAAGGCTTCACGCAGGCATCAATGGCACGGTGGAAGGTGAACTTCATCCCTTCGCCAGCCTCCATCAAGGCTTTTATCGCCTCAACGTCAAGTTCTCCCTTGTCGTTCAAGGCCCCGATGACCACACCCTCGAAACCGAGTTTTTTGCTAAGCATGATGTCGGTTTTCATCATCTCGATTTCTTCCTCGTCGTAGATGTAGTTGCCCGGTCGCGGCCGGATGAGCACCCGAATCGGGATGAAAGAAATGTCGGCGGCCTTGGCCAAAGTTCCAAACGACGGTGTCACGCCGCCCACTTCCAAGCATTCGCACAACTCCACGCACTGGGCGCAGCCGTCCATCGCGTTCTGCAACGACTTGATGCCGTTGGCACAGATTTCCAATCGTATCATAGTTTTCGAATTTTTGGGCAAAGATA
>ONVP01000276.1 GCA_900321315.1 uncultured Bacteroidales bacterium | reverse complement strand
CTTGCCCATGTCGCAGCCAGGGCACGCGAGGCCGTCGATGTTGCCTTTTTCGGCGGCTTGCTTCACGCAGGCCTCGGCCAAGGCACGGCAGCCCGCGAAGCCGCAACCGCCGCAGTTGGCACCGGGCAGACAGGCCTCCGCTTCGTCAATCAGCGGGTTCTCCTCGACCTTGAACTTCTGTGCCACGAAGTACAGAACCACGGCGAGCAAGCCGCCCAAGATTCCGAGAACCGCAAGGGAAATAAGTAAGGTATTACTCATTAGAATAAAGTTTTGAGTTTGTTTTCAATTTTTAGAAACCGCAAAGGTACGGAAATTCCTTTTTTGGGCAAAGGAAAAATTTTGGATTTTTTGAAAGAGAGGGTTTCAATTGGACTATAGCCAGTCGAAATTGTCTGAAATCAACAATTCTTCTTTAGTAACCAAATGGGTGGTTTGCATGGGGATGGTTTGATAAGGCAAGCCGAAGGAATCAGCAAGACTTCTGATTTCCTCAGTATCATCATAAGTCAGTAAAAAATGCCCTTTCATCAGACTCGCCAATTCGAAAATACGTTGATGGTCAACTTGATAATGGTTGTATAGTCTTTTGCCTGCCACTGTGTAGGGAGGGTCGATGAAAAAGAAAGCATTAGGGTCGTTTTTTCTCTGCTCCATGATTTCAAAGGCATCTCCGTGGATGAAAGAGATTCGGTCGCTAAGTCGGTTGACTTCGATGATGCGTCTGATCAACGTCGTTGGATACCATCGGGAAGAAAGCCCTTTTCCGCCTTCTCCAGTCTTGATCATTCCTGAACCTTTAGCAAGAATGCCTCCATGATTGGTGCGATTGCGAACTATAGTTGAGAAACCTTTTTCCTTGGTTCCCAAAGAAGCCTTTAGGCACGATTCGTAGATTTCCTCAGTGGAAACAACGAAATTGCCGATTTTGTCAATGAGCCAAGGAAAGTCTTTTTCAGAAAGCATGGTTTGCCATGCAGCAGCCATGTCATCGTCAATTTCGACCATAATGGCATGGTTGAAATAGTGTTCGGCAATGGCGGTCAGTGTGATGATGCCTCCTCCCGCAAAAGGCTCAATTAGTTCGGATTGTTCATTTGTTTGCGAGAACCATCTTCGAGCCGTAGGAACAAGCCATGTTTTTCCTCCAGGATAGCGGAAAGGACTTCTTTGGGGAACTGAGGCCACGTTGATTACACGATTGCTTGTGTGGATAGGCGGAAACGTTTTTTCATCGAAAAGACTCAATTGCGACAGTTCGGCTCTCATAATAGTTCAAAAATTGAATGGGTTTCGGGTGCATTGGTAATTCTTTCATCCAATTTTCCTTGTAATACGGAAAGAAAATCGGTCATGTTGCCGGGTTTAGTGTAAATGACTTGCTGCAAAGCCGATTGGAATTCTGTGTATACGGTATCTACCAGAACAAGATGGTATTGGTTGTCAGTCTTGTCGAATTTCAAATCGTACAAGAACCAAGCAATGTCGGCTTTCGTTTTTGTGGTGGTCGGAAGCGTGGGCAATGTCTCAAAGAATGACTTTTGGATGACCACGCATTGTTTCTTGTTCCATGCTTTGAAAATGCCACCTTTGTATAGCATTTGTGGAATCAGTCTTTTGCGTGACGAGGAAAGATAGTCAGGGTGGGGGTAATTGCGGCCTTCCCAATGGAAATCTGCGGACGGATGCTCCATGTAGTTTTGAAAAGGATTGCGCAAATTACCGCTGATGTATACGCCTTGCACTTCAATGGAAGCGAAGTCAATAATCTGTCCGGATGCATCATATTTGACAATCACATAATCAATGTTGCCAGCCGATTGCCCTTCGGCATCAATGAGTTTTATTTCGGGTAGTGAAGTCCATCTTGTGCCTTTCGTCCAAACAAACTCTGCCGCTTTTCGCAATATCATCCAATCCTCTCGAAATCGAGTAGGGCAGGTGATAACTTGGTTGCTACTATGATTTATGCTACAAACGCCTAATGGATTTTCTGCTTTGTCTTTTGTGCAGTTGGGAAAGCGGTTGTGGAAAGGGCAGAGGCAGTTCTCTCGGTAATGTGTGGCTCGTTCTGAATTGTTGCAGATCGGGAAGCCGAATACTTCTGCTATGGGGTTGTTGTTCTGCATCGCGGTTTGTGTATTGATTGATTTGGTGCAAAAATACAAATCAATTATTCATATTGCATAATATTTTTATGTATTTTGTATTATACTAATTGAATAATTTTTTCCAAAAAATTGTATAAATAATTATTAATCAATTGTATATAAAAACTGATTCTTGAGTTTATCGCGGCGCAAATACAATATAATATAATAAGGTATCAACGCGACGATGCCGAGGAGCGCCGAAAGACCTTCGCCCAAACCGAGCCCGAGGCAGACAAAAAGCACCGCCAGCAGCAGAATGATGGGGATGAGATAAGCCAAAACCGCCGCCTTGTTGCCCTGCCCGACGGTCATTTTCACGTTCACCCTTTGGTTAAGTGCGAACTCGCGGCCTTGTGGACGCGGCACGGTGAGGATTTTCTCGGCCTGTTCGCCCATGCCGCAGGCGCTCTTGGCGTGGCAGGCCGCGCAGGCACTTTGTGCCAATATTTTGATTTCCAGTTCGTCGTCGGTGATTTTCGTGACGATGCCCTCGTGGGAGACGGTGTTGCTTTCGTTGGTCATTGTTTTCGACTTTGTGGCGCAAAGATAGGGATTTTCTTGTTTGGGTGTTGCCCAACGTGTCGTTTCGCTTTGCGTTGGTTAGGTTAAGTTGCCCTTTCAGGGCGAGGCAGAGATGAGCATTTTTCAGCGGCAAAAGTACTTTTTTTTTACCGTTCTGCCAAAAACCATTACTTTTGCAAGCTATTTAACAATTATGGCAGACAACGGAAAGAAAGACGGCAAACTGAAAGCGTGGGTGAAGGCTAAGGTGGGCGCAGCCAAGGCGTGGTACAACCGCGACGACAACTTCTTGCGCGTCGTGCGTTTCCCAGGCACCAAGCTGCCGCTCATGGACGTGCTCATCGACTTCTTCAAACTGTTCACCAAAGGCCGCACCATCGACCGCGCCGCTGGCGTGGCGTTCAACTTCTTCGTGGCGCTGTTCCCGTTGGTGCTCTTCTTCTTCACGCTGATTCCTTACATCCCGATTCCGCACCTTTACGAAAGGGTGATGATGCTGATCAACGACTTCCTGATTCCTTCAGGAACGCTCGATTTCGTGACCGAAACCATCGATGGCATCATGAACCAGCCGCACGAAGGACTGCTTTCGTTGAGTA
>ONVP01000316.1 GCA_900321315.1 uncultured Bacteroidales bacterium | reverse complement strand
AAGATGCCGGATGCCTCATTGGAATTGCCCTACGATGGTGCCAAGCCGATGCTTTTGGTTGACAATGTGGAGAATCGCGATTTCCTGAAGGAGTTGGTTTTGGCGATGTATGATGAATTGCCTGAACCGAAAAAGAAGTAAAAAATGAAGACATTTATGAAACCATCACCGATTATCGGCGTTACGCCGCTATGGGATGCGGAACGCAACAGCGTTTGGATGCTTCCGGATTATTTGGACGGCATCAGGGCTGCTGGTGGCATTCCTGTTGTCTTGCCCCTTGAAATGCCAGAAAAGGACGCAGACCAGATAGTTGAAACCTGCGACGGGTTTCTGTTTACGGGCGGTCAGGATGTCGCGCCAGAACTCTACGGGGAGAAGGCATGCCCTTCCGTCGTTTCCAGTTCGGAGCGCGACAAGTTGGAGCGGCTTCTGCTCTCGAAAGCCTTGCTGACCGACAAGGCCATACTCGGAATCTGCCGTGGACTACAGTTCATCAACGTGTTTTTGGGCGGTACACTTTGGCAAGACCTCCCCTCTCAGCATCCTTCGGAGATTGCGCACAAGCAAAAAAAGCCTTACGGCATCCCAACCCATAACGTCAGGCTGAACGGAGATTTGAGAATGCTTTTGGGCAAGGATGTCATAGACGTGAACACCTTGCACCACCAAGCCGTCAAAGACCTCAGCCGCGATTTGACGCCGATGGCTGTCGCCCCCGACGGCATCATCGAAGCGGTGAAGATGCCGAGCAAGCGTTTTGTTTGGGCCGTCCAGTGGCATCCCGAATATATGTTCCAAACAGACCCGAATAGTTTGGCCATATTCTCATGCTTCGTTAGGCATTGTTGATGAAATGGCTAATGAAGCAAAAGCAAGAAAACAGCTATCGCATCAAGCCGCGGCCTTCGGGTTGCGTTTTTTTTTGTACCTTTGCAGGCAAACAAATTCAAATCCAATTCAAAATGAAAAAAACATTATTCCTCGCGGCAGTGGCACTGATGATGGCCACAGGCTGCAACAACCAAAACAAGAAAACCGAACAAGTCGCTGAAACTGAACCTGTTGCCGAACAAACCGCCGGCATCTACGACATCACCGTCAAGGACATTGACGGCAGCGACGTGTCGTTGGCCAACTACAAAGGCAAGGTGCTGCTCATCGTCAATGTGGCGAGCAAGTGCGGCCTGACGCCGCAGTACGAAGGCCTTGAAGCCCTTTATCTGAAGTACAAGGACCAAGGGCTTGAGATTCTGGCCTTCCCGTGCAACCAGTTCATGGGACAAGAGCCTGGCACCAACGAGGAGATTCAGAGTTTCTGCTCGCTGAACTACAATGTGACCTTCCCGCTGTTCGACAAGATTGATGTGAATGGCGAGAATGAAAGCCCGCTCTACACCTATCTCAAGGAGCAGGCGTCCTTCAAAGGCTATCCCGAAGGCACCGAGGAGTTCGCGAACCGCATCGACCAAATCCACCAAAAGACCGAAACTGGCTTCGACCAAGGCGATGCCATCCGCTGGAATTTCGGCAAGTTCCTCGTTTCCAAAGACGGCATGACCATCCTCCGTTTCGAGCCGATAGTGTCGCCCAATGAATTGGAGGAAGCCATACAAAAAATGTTGGAAGACAATTAAGCAGAAAACCCATTTAGCGTAAGTGAGACGCATTGTCTTCATATCCTTAGGCCTGCTTTGTGTAGGCCTTGGAGCCTTAGGCGTGGTGGTGCCGGGATTGCCCACCACGCCTTTTCTGCTGTTGGCCTCGTGGCTCTTCTACCGTTCCTCGCCACGCCTGCAAGAATGGCTTTTACAGTCGTGGTTAGGAACCTACATTCGCAGTTATCGTCGTCGCGGCGGAATGACCATTGCACAAAAAGCCGGTGCTTGTGGTATTATGGTGGCGATGGTGCTCCTTTCCACTTTTGTCTTTATCCCCAATGGCTCTGTGGCTCGCATCATCCTTCCCATCATCGGTGTCATCGGCGTGCTGACGGTCATCTTTGCTGTGCCTAATGCGAAAAAGGAGGAATAGATTGCAAACAAATGTGATTATCGCTTCTTAAGGAATGCGTCTGTATGCCGCCTGAAGTTTCATGCTTTGGTGGCTTTTTTGTTTTTGCAAAATCAGAAACAATGTGTAATTTTGCACCCGATGTTTGAGTTTTGCAGAAAATACACCAAAGCATTGATTCCCATTCTGTTGGGCTTGTTTTTCGTGACTTTCGTCATTGATGACTATGGCGACGAGCCTCAAAAAATGAAAGGCGTTTTCGCGGAATGTTTTGCGGAAATGGAGGCCGACGAAACGGAATGTGAGGAAGACGACTTCGCCGAAGAAGCCAGTTGGGGGCAACCCTCTTCGGGGCTGCAAGGGAAGACGTGCATTTTCCTTGGCACGATGCAACTTTCCTCGTCCAAGCAATCGGCTGAACAATTCAGGGGATTGGTGCGCCGCTATGCGCCGCGACCGATCTCGACTTATAACCAACTATTCCATAATGGCACGGACCTTTTTCAGGTTTGTGCCATTTTTTATTTTGCCAAGTACTTGAGCATGTTTAATTTACACATTGGACGCGAGACTTTAAGACACGAGACGCGGGACATTGAACCAGTCCCGTGTCCCGAAGTCCCGCGTCCCGTGTCCCGTGTCATAACAACAACAATACCTTAAATCATAAACTATGGACTTCACAAGCATCTTAATTGCCATCCTGACTTTGACGGCAGGCATAGGCGTGTTTCTCGTGGCCTGCCA
>ONVP01000277.1 GCA_900321315.1 uncultured Bacteroidales bacterium | reverse complement strand
CGTGGACCAGAAGAAACTCAGCGAAAGCCTCGACCAGACCGTGAAAAGTTGCGTGAACGCCGTAGGCGTGGAACTGAACACGGCCAGCCAGCAACTGCTGTCGTATGTGAGCGGCGTTGGCCCAAGTTTGGCCTCCAACATCATCCAATACCGAGAGGAACAAGGCGGATTCAAGAACCGCAAGCAACTCAAGGAGGTGCCGCGTCTCGGCGACAAGGCTTTCGAGCAATGCGCCGGCTTTCTGCGTATCCATAATGGTGAAAATCCACTTGACCAAAGTGCCGTCCACCCGGAAAGTTACCACATCGTTGAAAAAATGGCCAAGTCGCTGAACGTGAAGGTGAAAGACCTTATCGGCAACAAAGAACTCATCGCGAAAATCAAGCCGGAAAACTTCGTGGAAAAGGACTTCGGCTTGGAAACCATCAACGACATTTTGACCGAGTTGGACAAACCTGGTCGCGACCCAAGAAAGACTTTTGAAGCCTTCGAGTTCGACAAGAACATCCGCGAGGTCAAGGACTTGCGTGCCGGAATGACCTTGAACGGCATCGTGACCAACATCACGGCTTTCGGCGCGTTTGTCGATATAGGCGTTCATCAAGACGGCCTCGTCCACATCAGCCAAATGGCCGACCGCTACATCAAAGACCCGAATGAGGTTGTGCATTTGAACCAAAAAGTGAAAGTCAAGGTTTTGGAGATCGATGCGAACAGAAACAGGATTAGTTTGTCGATGAAATTATAATTTTGCATCGCGTTTCGCAATAAAAACGCCATAATCAAGTTATCTACGCAAACGTAACGAAAATGAAACGATTCAGAATACTACTCATACTGTTGGCCTTGTTTTTGTCGGCCCCTGCCCTACTTCATGCGCAAATCATCAAAGGCGAGCTGTTTGCAGGCGGTGTCGCCAGCCAAGTGGATGGCGACGAATGCTATCGCTACCGAAAGTTCGGCATCCACGCCGGAGCGGGCGCCTTGGTGCCCATCACGAATTGGATGGATGTGGGACTCGAAGTGCTGTTCAACCAAAAAGGTGCCTACAAGGGAGATTCGCTCAACCTGCACCTCGGCCCCTTGACCGGTCGCTACGACCTGAAACTCAATTATGTAGAGGTTCCGCTTATGTTGTACTTGACCGACAAGGACAGATACAGCATCGGCATCGGCGTGTCGTACGGGCGCATAGTAGGCCTCAACGAGAGGCTCAACGGCGTGGCAACCGATGTCGGCCTCGGAGACGGCAAACTCCATTGGGCCGACGAAAGCCTGAACGACCTACCCGAAATCGGGTTTACCAACGACATCAACCAACTGGCGGCGCTTGTCCACACCGCAGGCTTCGCCGACTCGCTCTCCATCCCCATGGTCGTGGCCAACTCGACCACCTACCGCAACCGCGACATCAGCCTCTGCGCCGACCTCAGAGTGCGGCTTTGGGAAGGCATTCACGCCGAATTGCGCTACCAATATTCGCTCACACCCATCCGCAACAGGCTTTTCTATGTGGATCAAGCCGAAACGACTCTTCACCCAGTGCACCCAATTCAACTGCAATACAACAACTGCATTACGCTCCGCATGGTTTACATCTTCAACGAACACCGCAGCAAGGCGAACAAGGAAGGGATGAAAAAATAAACCGTAGGGCTACCTCATTGTGGGCAGCCTTTCCCCGTCACAACCCCAAATAATAATCCTTTAAAAATGCGTTGTATTGCGGCGTAAAACGCTTGTTTTGGTCGCGAATCGTGAAGTCCTCAACTCGGATTTCAGCGACTTTTCCGAAGCCCAATTCCAAATTCACGCGGTTAGGTTCATTTCCTTCTATTGGAGTGATATTCATGCGTTTGCAAAGAAACAATCCCGATTTCTCGGCCACTTTAAGAAACTCTTCTGACACACTGAGGGGCAGCACCACGGCGAAACGCCCGTCGGATTTCAGCAGTCGGCTTACCCCCGCACAAAGCGTTTCGTAGGAAAGCCCCGCGTCGTTGTGCCGCGCCTTACTCTTCCGCTCCGAGTCGCACTTGGAGAAACGGTTAAAAAACGGTGGGTTGGAAACAATCAAATCATATCGTTTATCTGTTTGGAAATCAACGATGTCCGTGCAAAAGGCCTTCAATTGGTCGCGCCACTGCGAGGCTTGGAAATTGACCATCGCCTCCTCAATGGAAGCCTCGTCAACATCCACCGCATCCACTTGACTTACACCTTTTTGCGAGAGCATCAAAGGCAAAAGTCCGCAGCCTGTGCCGATGTCCAAAACCACATCAGTCGGCCTCGTTTCCACCCAGCGACCGAGCAATATGGCATCGGTGCCCACTTTCATCGTCGAGCGGTGATGAAAAAGGCTGAAATGCTTGAAGTGGAATGGGCGCGCGTCGGTCATTGCAAGTACATGTCAATCAGGCCTTCGGGCGCGGTGATGTGAAGTGTTTTCTTGTCCCTGTCCACTTGTTGGATGACTTGGTCGAGGATGGGGATGAGGATTTCCTTTTTGCCTTTCATCACTTGCAGGATGGCCTGCGTGGGGTATTCCAGCACTTCCGAGATGGGGCCAAGTTCGCCTTTTTCGGTGTCAATGACCGTAAAGCCGACGATTTCATGGAAATAGAACTGCTTTCCGCTCAGCTTGGGCAGCATTTCCAAAGGCAGATACACCGGCTTCCCGACCAGGTTTTGCGCCTGCTCGATGGTCTTCACGTCTTGCACGGCCACAAAGAACTTGTCGCCGTTGGACGTGATTTTCTCCACGAAAAACGGCGTCAGCACCTTGTTGATTTCGAGGAAGAAATGCTTCATTTTGAGATATGCAGAAGGGTCGTCGGCCTCCAATTTGATGGTCACCTCCCCTTTCAAGCCGTGGGTCTTGGCCACGCGGCCCAAGTAAAAACAATCTTCTTTTTTCATCGTTTTAGATTTTGCTGCAAAAATAGAAAAAATCTCTCACACCATATTAAGTATTGAAATTCAACTAATTCTTACCGTATTGATAATAAACATTTTACATTGTTATTTTGATAAATTTGTCAAAAATATTTTGACAGAATGATATTTTTTGTTTTATAATTTGTCTCTGGAAAAGCGAATGCTTTGACCCGTCTAATAAACGACGATTGTTTAACCCTGCACTAACACCATAAAACGATGCGACACAGAGCTGAACATTGGGCAACAAAGCTGAAAAGGTGGACGAACCACCTTGCATCATTCGTTTGTGCTTTCTTTTCCCTCGCAAAACCGAAACACAACCTTTCGTGGCG
>ONVP01000279.1 GCA_900321315.1 uncultured Bacteroidales bacterium | reverse complement strand
GATTCACCAGCTTTACGACAATGTGGCGCAATCGGTGAAATACGGCGGCCATGTTGCAGCCACGACCTTAGTCGGCGGTTTCCTGATGCCGATGGTCGAGTTGGATTTGGGCTATGTGGATTATGGCAATCCGCTTTACAATGGCATGGAGCTGAGCCTTGCCGCAGGCCTCGAAATGGAGCTTCCTTGGGACTTGACCTTGGACGCCGAATTCATCTATCAAGGCACGAGTCGTCGCTACAACGGCTACGAATACGGCAGCCCGCTCCTCGAAGCAATTTCCTTGAGCAGGGGTTTCTTCAGCGACCGCTTGTATGTCGAACTTTCGATGGAACAGTTCTTCCTGAACGAAAAGACGGAGGAGGTCGTCAAAGTGCCAAACTATTGCTCCACAACGCGTTCAGAGATAAGAACGCCATCGGTGAACCTTTTCGTCCGCTATGTCTTCTCGGGCGGCAGCAAGAAAATCGCGAAACAAGAAGAACGCGAGTCGCTGATGGAGAGTGAGGAGAATGCGGCGAAAAGGAAATGATGGGACTAAATTGTTGTTGTTTCAGAACAAAGTTCTTTCTTTGCAACCGCCATTAATTTAATGGCCATTAAATTAACGACGATTAAATTTTGAAAAATTATACTTTTGTCACCATGAAACCACATCACTTGATACTGTTTTTCCTTTTTTCGGTTTCGGCAACGGTTCTCCCGTCAACAACTGATCTGAAGTAATTATTTGTTATCATAAAGCCGTCTATTGTTAGCGTTAGATGGCTTTTAAAGCAACGGCGTCATATAAAGCGGCAAATAAACGATGCCATCTTCAACTTTTAAATCCGAGGTGTGCAGAACATAGGGTGTAGCCAACTGTTGTCCATACTTGGCGAGAAACTTATCCAAAGAAGCTGTGACATAATTGTTGGCCGACTTTACCTCTATCGGACAGATATTGTGTCGGTTGCTGAGGTTGGGCTTGGGTATCAGGAAGTCGATTTCCATGCGGTTTTCGGCGTTCTTCCGGTCGGAGTTGGAATAAAAATAGAGTTTGTGTCCGGCCGTGCGTAGCATTTGTGCCACCAAGTTCTCGACCAACATTCCCTTATTGACCTCCAACTTGTTAAGCATCAGTTTTTTATAGAGCATTTCCTTGGCCAAAATCCGCTCATCGAAAGCGTGTGAAATCAGCAAGCCTGTGTCGCCGAGATAGCATTTCAAGGTGGTGCGTTTTCGGTTGAGTCTCAGGTCGATGTCGGGCGCAGTCGTGTTGTAGCACAGGTTGACCACACGAGCATCGTCCAACCAGAAAAAAGCATCTTCATAGTCGCGCATCCTTGCCCCCGACTTGAGAGCAGAAAGACGGAACTTTTTCTCGTGTTGTTGCAGCTGCGAAGGGATTTCGTCAAAAATGCCGGTCACCTTCGTTTCGGCTTTTGTGGCGTACTTTGCAATGTCGTTGCGGTAAAGCCGTAAGATTTCGCGTTTTGTTTCGTCCACAACCTCAAAATCCTTGGTTTCCACAAACGCTTGCACGGCTTGCGGCATCCCACCGACAATCATGTATTGCCTAAGATAATCAAGCGTTTTTCTGTGCAATTGCTCCAATGGCTCAAGCCGCTCAAACTGACGCCTCACGAAATCCATTGTAAGGTTGTCGCCCAAAGCCCAAAGGAACTCTTCAAAATCCATGGGAAACATTTCCAACCGTTGTTCTTCCGAAGGAATGACTATGTCGGTCACATTCTTTTTGATGGAAATCAGCGAACCCGTTTCGATGTAGTCATAGCGTCCGTCTTTCACCAGATACTTGATGGCCGCCCGCGCTTTCGGGTATTGTTGCACTTCGTCAAGGATAATCAGTGAGTTGCGTGTAATCAGCCTTACTCCAAAATACAACGACAGCCTAAGGAAAAACTCATCTCGATTCGACAGGTAATGCTCGAAGATGCTCTTTAGTTCTTCGTCCATGTCGTTGAAATCCACGAGGATAAACGATTTGTACTCATTTCTGCCGAATTCTTCAACAATATAACTTTTTCCGATGCGTCGCGCACCTTCAATCATTAAAGCGGTTTTCCCTTGCTTTTGTTGTTTCCATTCCAGTAAATCTTGATAGATTTTCCTTCTCATATTGATCGGTTTTACACATTTTTAAGACATCTAAACATTCTGTTGATACACATTTTCAAGATATTTATGGGCTTTATGAATACACGTTTTCAAGACATCTCAGGATGCAAAGAAACGAAAAAATCTGAAAATGAAAGCGTTTTTGACAAAAAATGTTGCTTTTGGCCAGCACTTTTCGACAAAAACTGCTGATTACAGCCAACACTTCAAGCCCCAAACCAGCTTGTTTTTCACAGAGTCATTCAAGTTTCTGGCTGATTACAGCCAACACTTCAAGCCCCAAACCAGCCAAATCCTTGGCCTTCTCCCAGAAAAAGTTTGGACTAAACCAGACTACAACATATTTATTTCCAATATATTACAACTTTCCAAGCCCCAAAAAGTTTGGACTGTCCTTTCTATTGCTTGACAAATATGGTAGTTTTGCACCGCTGAAACAAAATCTTTTTTATTCCCATGAAACGGTATCGTCTGGTTTTGTTTTTCCTTGTCACAATGTTGGCGGCTTGCCATCCTACATCCCATGATGTAAAGCAAGTCGCCCAAGATGCCTTGGAAAACGCTCGTATTCAGTTGGACTCAGGCAACAAGGCGGAGGCCATGAAATTGTTCAAGGAAGCGGAATATTACGGCCTTATGGCGAATCATACGCTGACGGTGGCTCATGCACGGTATCATATTGCCCAATGTTTAGGCTATTATGCTGACAAAAAAGAGGTCGTTTCCTTGTTGAAGGCTGCTGCCGAGGGCTTTGGCGAAGATTATGCCGACCGTGCTGAAGCGCTGAGAGAGTTGGGCGATTTCTATCAGTTCCACAAGCAATTTGATAGTGCTGCGTATTATTTAGACCAAGCCATGACCTATGCCGACCAAAGCGGATCAACAGAAGCAAAACGCAATGTTTTGTCTGCTTTTCATACCATGTATTTCAATATTGGAGATTACGAAAAGTCGGCCGATTATCTCAACCAGTTTTGGCAAGCCTCAATTGCTGATGGTGACGACAACCTGCTCATGTACTACTATCACGATATGGGGAACATCTATTATGAATCTGACAACTTGGATTCTGCGGATTATTATTACAG
>ONVP01000282.1 GCA_900321315.1 uncultured Bacteroidales bacterium | reverse complement strand
AACGACCTGCAAAAAAGGTTTGGTGGTGGTTGAGGTCGGCGAGTTTGATTAGTCTTTGGGAATAGGTTGCTTTCATATTAGTTGTTTAGTTATTCAGTTGTTTAGTTGTTTAGTTTCCAAGGGATTATGGCTCATGGCCGATGGCTGCTCCATTATGGTAGCAAGCCATCGGCCATAGGCTATAGGCCATTGTTTATTTCTATTTTCAGTCCATCGTAGGCGAGCATCATGCCTTCGGGGAGTTCGCGGTTGACTTCGGCAGCGAGGCCCATGCTGTGGCTGCAATGCGTGAACCAAGTCTTCTTCGCACCCACTCTTCTGGAAATCTCGATTGCCTCGTCCAAGGTAAGGTGCGAATAGTGTTTTTTCTTTTGCAAGGCTTCAACAATCAGGTATTCAACGCCTTGCAATTTTTCAATCGCTTCGTCTGAAATTTCGCTCAGGTCGGTGACGTAGGCGAAGTTGCCGATGCGGAAGGCATAGCAAGTCAAGGTGAAATGCTTTAATTTAATAGGTATAATGTGCAGGTCGCCGAGGTCGAAAGGCGTTTCGTCGAGGCGACGGATGTCGAATGTCGGAGCACCAGGATAAGGATTCGCCTCAAAAGCATAAGAATACTCACGTTTGATTTCAGGCAGCGCAGTGTCGGCCACATACAGCGTCATGGGCTTCTGTTGCATGAAAATGTATGGGCGCAGGTCGTCGAGGCCGCCGATGTGGTCCTTGTGCTCGTGCGAAATCAGCACCGCATCGAGCTTGGTGACGTTCTCGCGCAACATCTGCTGGCGGAAGTCGGGGCCGGCATCCACGGCCACCGTCACCTCGTCGGTCTGAATCAGGATGGAGGTGCGGAGGCGCTTGTCGCGTGGGTCTTTCGACCGGCACACGGGACAAGTGCAGCCGATGACCGGCACGCCTTGCGAGGTTCCACTGCCTAATATCGTGACAATCATGTTTTTTCCTTTCTTTTGCGTCAAAAATGGCTTCAGAAAATAAAAATGCAAAAATAACGTTTTTTGCTGAAATGTCGCTTCGTTTCGCATAAATAAACTACCTTTGCGCCATGAATTTATTTTCGCAACTCAGAAGCAGGTCGCTAAATCGGTCGCTGAACCAATTCCTCGCTGAAAAAACGGCTTCAAAAATGCCTAACCTTCAACGGGTTAACTCCATCTTGATTTTTCTTGACGAATGCGACAAGAGCCTTGTCAAGAACATCGAGAACAGCGCAAAAGGCTTGTTCGGAATCAGTCGCTGTGGTTTCGTCATTTTATGCAACCAAATGTCGGACAGCATTTTGCAGAGCGACCTTTTCACCGAAATCACGCCCAAGGACTTTGGCTTCATGAGCGTTTTGAAGCCTGACAAGAACGAGTTTCTTCGCAAACTGCCGTTCAGCAACATGATTGTCAACATGGCTCCGAAAGACCCCGACATCAGCGATTATCTTTGCACCTTGCCGAAGTCGGACTTCAGGGTGTGCTTCCATGAGGGCAACAATTTGAAAATCTACGACTTGCTTATCCAAAATCCACGTGCTACCGACCCGGTTTCAAACATTCATGTGCTGCACAACTACTTGAAAGCCTTGACGGGAACACAAGCATAGGAGGGTTGCCGACCTGTGTGGGATAAAACAAAAACCGCATAAACTGAAAGAGGACAACGATATGAAAACGAACCTATTCAAAGGCTTGGGCGTGGCATTAGCCACCCCATTCAAAGACGACTGCTTGATTGACGCTGATGCCTTGGCCCGTCTTGTGAACCATGTCATCGGCAACGGAGCCGACTTCTTGGTCGCTTTGGGCACCACTTCCGAGGCTCCAACCTTATCAACAGAGGAGAAACAATTGGTTATCAACACGATATTGGAAACCAATGCGGATCGATTGCCCGTCATGCTCGGCATGGGCGGCAACAACACGCAGGCTGTCATCGGAGCCATTAAAAACCAGAACTTTGCGGGTATTAGCGGCATTTTGAGCGTCGTACCTTATTATAATAAGCCCAACCAACGCGGCATGAAGGCCCACTTCGAGGCCATTGCCGATGCCAGTCCGGTGCCAGTGGTGCTTTACAACGTCCCGGGGCGCGTGGGCGTGAACCTGCAAGCCGACACCTGCGTGGAGTTGGCCAAGCATCACAACATCATTGCCGTGAAGGAAGCATCGGGCAACTTGCAGCAAATCATGGAGATACTGCGCGACAAGCCTGCCGATTTCGACGTGCTTTCGGGCGACGATGGCATCACCCAACCGCTGATGGCCCTTGGCTCCGCAGGCGTGATTTCTGTGGCCGCCAACGCCTACACCAAGCCTTTCAGAGGCATGATTCGTGCCATGAAGGAAGGCAGAATCGAAGAAGCCCTGCGACTGCATTACGCCATGTTGCGTATGAACCAGCTCATTTTCGCCGACGGCAACCCCGCCGGAATCAAGTGTCTGATGAGCCATATCGGACTGTGCGAGAACGTGTTGCGACTGCCTTTGGTTCCCGTGAACGAAAAGGTGGAGGCGGAGATTGTTGAAGAGTGGGAGGCGTTGAGAATTGAGAATTGGGAATTGGGAATTGGGAATTGAGAGTTGTAGGGCTGTCACACTGTGGTAGCCGAATAAGCAAAACATGAAACCTGAAATAACAATAATAAAATGAAGAGTTTACGCTATTTTATGCTCATTTTGGCCGCAGTGGTTTGCGGCAACATTTTCGCGCAAAGAAGCCAACAAGAACTCAACTTGCTCATGCAAGAGCGCAACGAGTATTATTTCACCTTTGAGCTGAACGGCCACGACGACCTTAAGGCCATCGCCCGCGCCATTTCGGTGGACCGTGTGGATGGCAATCTGGTGACCGCATACGCCAACAGCATGGAATTTGCCAATTTCCGGAAACTTGGCTATGAAGTCACGCTTCAAACGCCGCCGTCGATGCTTGAGAAACATGCGATGTGGGACGGCAGCAACCGCGCCGCCTACGAGTGGGATGCCTACCCGACCTACGAGGCTTACGAAGCCATGATGTTCCAATTCGCCACCGACCACCCCGACCGCTGCGAAATCATCACGCTCGGCACCTTGCCCTCGGGACGCAAAATCATGATCGCCCACCTCAACAATGGCACCGCTGACGGAAAACCAAAGTTCTTATATACCAGCACTATACACGGC
>ONVP01000343.1 GCA_900321315.1 uncultured Bacteroidales bacterium | reverse complement strand
AAAGTAACGGGCAGGCGACTCGACATTCAATTCCACCACTACCCATATCTCTGATGTTCCAGTTATCAATACGGGCTTGTCGAGGATGAAATCAGTCCAAAAGGCATTGCCGTTTTGATGGATGTTTTTTTCGACTACGAGTGAGTCAGGGTTGGGTTTGTTACCTATGGTGTGGTTGTAGATGCGCAGGGTGGCAGCGCCCGATATTGGGGTTGACACTTTGCAAATCGCCTTTCCGGCATGTTGCGACAGGAATTCTTTTTTGAATCTGTTGGCTATATATTTCGTGCTACGAATATAAGTTTTGTCTGATTCCTGGCTTGACAACACCACGTTTCCCGGCCTTGAGGGAATCGTCCAACTCAACTTGACGTTATCGTTCGACACGGAGGCTTCCAAGTCATTGACGGCAAGAGCTTGGTCGGCAATCGTAAAGGTAACGGAGTTGGAGGCCAGCGACATGTCGGGCGACGAGTCCTTGCTACGCACAAAATAGGTGCATCGGCCGATGGGTGCTGTTTCAGAATAAGTGTTGGTGTTCACTGTGGCCACGAGCACATTGTTGCGATAAACCGCATAGCTTGTGGCTCCATTGGCCGCTGGCCAGTTGAGACTAACCGTACGTCCAATCAAGGTGCCGGTGAGACTGGTGGGCGCTTCCGCTGTACATACCGATGGCTTGATGCCGAAAACGGCATCTTGCCATTCAGAGAAATTATAATTTTGATTGTTGACCGTGACACTCACAGCAGTAATCAAGAACGAGCCGTCACACAGTCCTCGCCAGCCAAAATTGAAATGGAAATAGTTATTGTTGTCGTAGCCATCGCAAACGAAAGCGTGGCCGCCAGATTCAGAACCGCCGCCGTAGAAGATGGGCCTTCTTGCATCCAAATCTAATTTCAGTTTATTTATCCAATTATTATGGTTATAAGAGCTGTAAGCCTCTCGATAGAGAGTGGAAGTGTAGTTGAAGTTGTCCTTAAAAGCCCAAGTGGAACATAAGGAACTGCTAAGGCTCTCTGATCCATATTCCATCATCAGCGCCATTCCACAGTGGTACATCAGTGTGGCAACGGCCTGTTGCTGTTGGGCATTCGCAGACACTGTTATATATTGGTTGTTGTTGTAATAACCTCCCAATGCGTTGGGCATGTTGCTCCATTTGTAGGTGGAGGCCCCAAAGTCAACGCTCAAGGTATTTCCGTTATGATAATTGACGGCTGTGCCGATTCCCCGCGAGGGGTATCCCCAATATCTCAGGATTTGTGCCATGGCGGTGGCTCCGCAACCCGTGACGCATCTGGCCGATGAGTTGGGCAGGTATGGGCATGAGTTGTTGTAAGGACTGGTCTGGTCCCATTTGGTTGTGATGAGGGGTGCTACCACTGTCGTTGCCTTGGCGGCCTTGCTGTTGCCCTCGATTAGGTCTTTCCATTGCTTGGCAACATCGGCTGAAGGCTTGGCCTTGCAGTCGATGGCGGCCTGGATTTGGTCGTTGTAGCCTTGCAGCCAGCCGCGCACGTTGTCGGGCATGTCGATTGGTGAGAAGTAGCCGTCAAGCGAGTATCCGAGGATGGGATAGGCGCAATCGTCGGCGGCCATCACCACGAAGCCATGCTCGGTGGTGAAGATGTAGAGGTTCTGGAATCCAGCGGCTTTCGAGTGGTCGGTCAGCTGCACTGACTTCGCGCCGTTGTTGTTAAAGAAAGTGGTAGCGGCCTTTCGGGCGGTTTCGGGCGTAACGCGCTCGGCCATCAGCGGCAATGCGACGAAAAACAACACTGCCATCAAATGTAATCTATTCATTTTCATAGCAATAACTGTTTTAACAAAGAATTGTGGATATTATCGCGCAAAGTTAGGCATTTTTTTTGTTATCAAGAATGCCTAAGACGAAAAAAATCGGCAAGCCCGCAAAGGCAAGCCAATATCGGCGTTCATTTCATCAACACGTTTCCTATCCTGCACTCCAAGCAGCGTTTCCTTTTGCAATACAAATTGAACAGATTCAGCAAAGCTTGGGTTTGCATGGCGTTTTCGGCCTCGATGCCGCATTGGGCGAAATGTCGGATGATAGCATTGTCCTCAGCCTCGGTCTCTTCCAAAAACCGCATCGCCGTGTCGCAATAGGAATCGTCTTTGTGCAGCTTGCCATAGCAAAACAACAGCGGAGCCACGGCGTTGATAATCAATATGTCAGCGGTGGATTCACCCAAATGTTTTGGCGTTTTGCGGCTGCCGTGGTACGACAGCCCTACATCCAGCCGCCAATGCGTTTCCCAATATTCCGATGACACCACGTCAAACAAGGCTTTGACCTCCGACGTGCTTTTCGCCGCCTTGATTTTGGAGAACAGACAGCCGTTTTTGTGAATCAATTGCGCCATTTGTGCGAGACGGATGGTGGGGAAATTGCTCG
>ONVP01000283.1 GCA_900321315.1 uncultured Bacteroidales bacterium | reverse complement strand
CTTTCGACAAGAAAGTGGGGACTCCGAGGAGCACCCCACTTCCGTAAGTTGAGCAAATGTGTTTTTCGCTGTTGAGGCAAACCGTGTGGGCTGCTTGTGCGCCGCCGTTGAAGCGGACGACAAGTGGTTTTCTGCCATATTTCATGGCTTGCTGGCAGAGCCATTGCGTTGTTACGCCCTTGCCTTCGTCGCCGAAAGTCAAGCCGAGCACGATGGAACGTTTCATCACAGCAGATGGTTGGAGGCATTGCCGACCGTTGCCTTGTCACCCAGGTTTTTTTTGTATGACGATACAATCAGCGAGGCGATGATGCTGCCGATTTCTTTCGATTCCATGGTTTCCGAGGTGACCATGCGTTCGCCCACCAAGGCTCTCCATTTGCGGTCGGAGCCGTAGCGCTCGTTGGCATAGTCGTTGATGTTGATGTGGTAGATGTCCCATTTCTTCTGCACCTCGGTGAGCAGCTGCGAAGTGAGCACTTCGCCTTCGCCCTCGCCGAAGAGGTTTCTGAGCACGCCGCCTTGTATGGAGCCGTGGCAAGGCTCGTCGCCGATGGTGATCAGCGTGCCTTTGATGCCGCGTTTCTCGAAAGCGTCGGTCTTGGTGTGGAAGGCAGCGAAATACCAAGCAAGCTGGTACGACTCGCCATTGTTGCCGCCACCGCCGCCTTCGATGTAGATGGCCTTCAACCATTTCTCGGTGAGTTCGTCGGAAGTCTCGAATTGCCCCACTTGGATGGGGGCGTCGTCGCTGTAGTGGTCGCCGATGCCGACGAAGCAGATTTGGGCATGCTCCACACCATTGTCCATGACGGTTTTCATGATTTCGGGGAACGCCTCCTTGATGAGGTTCTCAGGCACTTGACCCATGCTGCCGGTCACGTCGAGGCCGATGATGATGGGGTAGGAGTTGGGGTGTTCCTCGCTGTCGCACGACTCTCTGATTTTACCCTTGATGTTCATCAGCGGGTCGAGTCCGCAATTGCTGAAGATTTGTTCCCTGCTTTGTGCCCTGTAGCTGGTCGACCTGGCTGCTGCCCTGTCGAACGAATAAACACCGCTTCCCATGATTAAGCCTCCATGTTGTTGTTTTCCAGCGTCTTTTTCGCTGCGCCGCCATCGGCCAAGTCGCCGAAGAGGTGTGCATAACGCTGCACCATGATTTGCAGGTTGATGAGTGCGTCGCGCTTGTTGCGCCCGATTTCAAGGTCTTTCATCATGAAGTCCTCGGCCTTGAAGTCGGAAGGCACCACGGCACCGCTGAGGGCATTGACGGGCGACAGGTCGAGGATGATGTTCTCACGGTCTCGGTCGTAGTTGCGGATGAGGTGGCAAAGGTCCTCAATCTTGCGGCGGTAGATGATTTCAAGTTCTTCAGCCACGCTTTCGGCACGGCTCTCTTTCAGCTGCTTGAAGTTGCGCATCAAGTCTTCCTTGAAGGTGTTTTTTCTTTGGCTGTCCATGTCAGTTTTGTTTTTTAATGTTGTTAGCTTTTGCGAAGGCTGGCTCCAGTGGCCTTTGCCTCTGCTCCTGTCTTTTTTTTGGACGAGCAAAGGTAATCATTTTGCCGGAATTGTGGATGCCGCCTGCGCATTTTTTCCGAAAAGCCGTATTTTTGCATTTTTTTTGAACTGCTCATGGAAAAGAAAAACTCATTGCGTTGGGGCTATCTTGCTGGCATCGTCTCTGGCATCACCTACGGCATGAACCCGCTTTTCGGCGTGCCTGTCATCAACAAGGGCTTGGATGTCAATTCCTTGCTTTTCTATCGTTATGGTGTGACCACCTTATTAATGTTGGCGTTTATGCTCGTCGCGAAGAAACAAATCCGGATCACTTGGAAGCAGTTCGGGCTGATGGCGGTTCTCGGCATCTTGTTCACGGGGTGCAGCATCACCTTGTTTGAAGCCTACAAATACATCCCTTCTGGCATTGCCACGAGCATCCTTTATGTCTATCCCATCATGGTCGCGCTGATTATGATGTTTTTCAGGCAGTTCCCGACTTGGCAGACATGGCTTTCCATCTTTGCGGGCGTGGCGGGTGCCATTCTGCTTTCGCTCAATGGAGGAGGTGGTTTCATCGACTGGCGCGGCATCGCATTGGTCGTTGCTTCGGGCTTGTGCTACACCTTATTTATAGTGATCGTCAATCAAAGCAAGCAAATCAAGGTGCTGCCCAATCTCACCTTGACATTCTATTGTTTCTTCATTGGCTCGCTGATGCTGTTTGCCATGTCGGGTTTTGGAATCCATCTGAATCCCGTCCCCGATGCGCTCAGTTGGCTGAATGTGTTGGGCTTGGCGGTGTTGCCTACGGCCATTGCCACCATCACTTTGGCGGCGGCGAGCAAGGCTGTTGGAGCCACCAAGACCTCCATCCTTGGCATCCTTGAACCCCTGACGGCCATTTTCATCGGGACGCTGGTTTTCAAGGAAGCTTTCACGCTCAATGTGGCCATCGGCGTGGCACTGATTCTGTTCGCGATTCTGTTCATGATTTTGACGGAGAGGAAATCTTGAGAAATTCCGTTAACGGAACCGAATTGTTATCTGTGTTGGAACGCTTTCGTGCACGGCATCGCCAAGGAAGACACCGAAGACGCCTCCTTTTTGCTAAATATTATCCACAAAGGAATAAGAACCAGCTCATCTTCAATATTATGGAGCATTTGGAGCAAATTCCACCAAAAAAATCTTCTCGCATCCTTGCATCGTTCATGAAATTCTATTACCTTTGAACCCCGAAAAATGATGCAAAATCCATCCCCAATTGCATCGCTAAACTATTAAATTTCAATTGGAAACGATGTTTTTAATCTTCGATACCGAGACCACAGGTCTTCCAAAAACAGACAATGCTCCGCTGAGCGATTTCGACAACTGGCCGCGCATGGTGCAAATAGCTTGGCAGGTTCACGACGAGCATGGTCGCTTCGTGGAGAATCACAATTATATCATTAAGCCTGAGGGGTTTGAGATTCCCATTAATGTCAGGAAGGTGCATCATATCACCACCAAATACGCCACCGAACATGGCAGACCGCTTGACGAGGTGATTGAGATTTTCATGCAGTCGGCGGCCCAGGCCAAATGTTTGGTCGGGCACAATATCAAGTTCGACTTGAACGTGTTGGGTT
>ONVP01000284.1 GCA_900321315.1 uncultured Bacteroidales bacterium | reverse complement strand
AACGTTCGCCATCGTTTGGTGAGATTGTTGCCATAATAGAAGAACCCGCACACCGCCACGATGCCCCACAGCATCATAACGGCAGGCAGAATCCGATTCAAAAACAGCATCGATATTACCGCAAGGGTGACAAAATATATCGTCATCGACTTGCGTGAAACAAAATTAGGCATATAAGTGAGCATAATTATCTTAAATTTGTAGTACAAAATTAAACAATTCGGAGTTTATCCAAACAATTTACGCTTCAGTTTTATCAAAAATGTCGTGTTTTTTTGTCCAATTAGTTTAGCGGCTTTTGCCTTCCATCCGTGTTCGGTGTTGGCCCATGACCCCATGCCGAGATGGTCGCAATAAGTGTTTTCGGTGCGCAAATATTCGCCCGTAGTATGCCTCGGACAGAAATACTCCACCGGGAAGACATGCAAGTCCTTGTAATCCTGCTCCTTGCCGTTCTGAACAAAACCGTTCTCACGCATCTTAGCGGAAATGAACTGCACGTTGGTCGTCATGTCGAAAGAGCCATCAGTCTGGATGAAATGCCTGTCTTTGTAGTTATCCAACTGTTCTCTCACCCATATTCCGCCTGCCTCGCTTGCCATGACACAAGTACCCATTGGTACATGCTTGCTTCCCTCGAAACCAGCAAACGCTTTATTGCCCATCAAGGCATCGAAAGGCTTGAACACCTCCACATCCGTATCAAGATACAAACCTCCTTCGTTGCACAAAGCCCAAAGTCGGACATAGTCGCTCACGAATGCGTATTTCTTCGCCTCGTAAGCCTCTTTGACGTACGGGACAATGCCCATGTCGAAGTTGTCCTCGTTCCACAGCTTGTATTCCCAATCAGGCATATACTTATGCCACGACGCGACGCAATTTTGGGCCAATTCGGGCATCTCGCCCCGTCCAAACCAGCAATAATGGATTGTTTTTGGTATCATTTTCGTCAAATCATCATAATCCATAATAAAGGATGGTCTGCTTCACCCCGTTTTCAACCGAAAACGCCTCCTTGAAAACCTTCAAGCTGTTTTCTCCCAAGCGCTTCCTCAATTCTTTGTCGCGCATCAACTCGCCGATGGCGTGAGCCAAGGCTCCTGCATCTTCAGCCTCCACCAAGAATGCGTTGCAGCCTTCTCTCGCTATTTCCGGAATGCCTCCCACCCGTGTACCCACCAAAGGCAACGCAGCAGAAGCCGCCTCCATCAAGGCCAAGGGCAAACCCTCATGCCGCGACGACTGTATATATATGTCGGCTGCCGACAAATAGGTTGGAACCTCGTTCGTGATTCCAACCATTTTCACACAGTTCTGAATCCCAAGCGATTCCATCAGCGGAATCAATGCCTCGCGGTCGGCATCGGGCTGGCCGACAATGTACAAGCAGGTTTGTTCCGCCATGTGTCCGCCGTCTTTCAATGCTTTGATAGCCTTGCACAACACATCCAAGCCCTTGACATGATTGAAGTTGGACACCGTCAGCAGCATCGTTTGCTCTGGCGGAATGCCAAGTTTTTCCCTTGCCTCGGCCTTGTTTCCTGGCACTTGGCTTACTCCCAGATAAATCCTCCTGACCTCAGCTTTCGGCCAGTTGGCCTTGCACACCGACGCTATGTCATCGCTGACGGCGACCGTTTTCGCCACCTTGTTGGCCCACCAGCACCATATTCGCGTGTGAAACTTGATTTCTCGCTTGGGCACCATCGTGCTATGAATGGTCATGAAAAGCCGCCTGATTCCCATGAAATAGGCGATGGGTATGGCATAGAACCGCGCCTTGGTGAAATGCGCATGAACCACGGCGGGGCGATATTTTTTCAGCAACCTGACGAAGCCCTTGCAGAAATGCAACGGATTTTCCCGCGAGTTGAGGACAATGATTTCGCCTCCCGCACCCACAATGTCATCGACAAACGACTGACTTACAGGATATTCCTCATACACAAAAACACCCTTGAAGCCTCTATCAGCCAATGCCTTCGACAAACACACATTGAAGCGCTCCAAGCCTCCATATTTGGAGGAATCCATGCCCATCACATGTAAAACAATCTTATTTTCCATATTTCAGTTTTTCGACCACGCGGGCCGTTTTGTCCAACAGCTTTGTCGCCCAAACCGGACGACGCAAATAGTCGGCATACGAGTTGCCCAAATGCGACTTCAAGTCAATGCTATTCAATACTTTGTCCGCGTGGCTGTGGTATTTTCCCGACAAATAATAACTGCGCAAACAGATGATTTGGATGCACTCGACGATACGTTTCAGGTCGGCATTCTTTTCCATGTCGTCTTTCAAGTAATCCGCACAAAAGGCGAACTGCGTTTCTGGTGGCGGAAGGGTTCCTATGGCCCTATGCTGCACCTCAACATCTTGATTGTAGTAGGCCAAAGGCTTGTTCAAAAATCTTCATAGACCTTCCTTGGGATGCAAACCGCGCCTGTCCAAAGCGGCATGGCCAAGGTTTTGGCATACACTTGGCAATAGTTGATGTAGCCTTTCTCGAATCCCAGCTCCACGCCTATCGGTGACACACGAGTCTTGCCTTTGCTCTCATTAACAATCGTGTAGTTCGTTCCATAAATACCCGCATCGGGGCAATCCGTAATCAATTTCGCCATTTCCTCCAAAAATGTTGGTGCCCACCAGTCGTCGGCATCGAGGAAACAGAGGTAATCGCCCTGCGAGGCTGCCACGCCGTTATTGCGCGCCGCCGAAACTCCTGCGTTCTTTTGCCTTATCAGACGGCAATTCGGTTGGTTTTCAATGGCTTTTGCGGCTATCTCAGCGGAATCGTCCTTGCTGCCGTCATCAACAACCACCAATTCATATTCGGTGAAAGTCTGCACCAGCACACTTTCGACAGCCTTAGCCACATAAGGTGCCTTGTTGTAGAGCGGTATGATGACAGAGAAAAGCATAGTCAACAGAATTGTTTCAGAATCTTGTCTATGGCTTTCACCATTTTGTTTTCGGTAGCATTCTGCGTTTTCCTCAAATACCAGTGCAGCAGCCTATATCTCAGCGGCAGCTTGGGATTGATGCCTGCGGCTTTCAGGTAGGGATTGTCCCAGATGTCCAATTTCAAGTATTTCTCCACGCCATCGCGCTGGAAGATGGTTAGCATTTCGCCAATGTAATATTGCCCGTCATCCTCACTCACCAACTGCATGGCGTTGTATCCCTGCTTTCCTTTGCAATACAAAACAGCATCTTTCTCCAACGGCCTCACTTTTGGGGAAGGGCGATGATAGGTGCGAAACATCGTCACTGCGCTTTTTTGATTCGTCAGTTTCGCCAACGTGCTCACTTCGTAGAAATCCTGCTTGTTTCTCGTTCGAGTTGGATTGATGAACGACAAATGGACAAAACGAATGTCGGGAATCATGATGTATTCAGCCCTATCTATCGGCAAACACGGCACTCGCATCTCATGCACTGCACGTCTTTCAAAACTATCATACTCCTCGGCAATGCGCATTGTCGGCTCGAAATGGCAGGCCCACTCCATGAAACCCGATTCGGGAAGAGCGTGCCCATAGTCCCCATACAAGTTGAGCCATTTGAAACAAAAAATCTCATTAGGCTTGGAATTGACGATTCTTTGCCAACCCTCCGTTTTTTCAAAACCTTCCGAAAGGAACTCGTCTGCGTCAAGGGCAAAGACAATCTTGTCACCCTCTATCTTATCCACTTCCTGAAACAGCAACAGCCTTGCCGCCGCCTGGTTCATCTCCGGCGCATCATTGTCAACAAGAATCACTTTCTCGTATTTCGCTGCAATTTCACGGCTGCCGTCCGTCGAATGCTGATCGGCCAAGATGATGCAATCCGCCCACGAGGAAGCACAAGACAGGAAAGCGTCAAGCACCCATACTTCGTTGCGTATCGGGGTGATCACAATGATTTTCAAACCTGACATTTCCATAACTCTATTTCATCGAAAAAACATAGATTGTGGTTAAAAAAACCAAACACTATACAATATGGTGATTCATCATGAACCTTAACAAAGGAGGCGACACCCTGGCCAAGAAAAACAGCACTCTATGACGTGATTTGGTTCTTGAAACCTTTCTGAAACACTCCCATTTTATCAATCGTTTAAGCTCTTTGTCAATTTTCAAATTACTGCCTCTTAAAGAGGAAAGATAGCGGTCATTAATAATCCTGTAAATAGCTGTTTTTTCTATATTTGGAATGGGAATAAAATAGTCGGATAGGTAATTGGCAACGAAAACCGTATCTATAGTCCTTTTCTTGCTTTTGGTGGTCATAGTAGAATACGGCCTTATGCGATAATAATATATAGGTGTAGATATTCGTTTTTGTGTCACACGTTTTGCATGATAATAAACAAGCGGGACAAAGATATTATCTTCATGTAGAATACCTGGATAAAACCACATGTCGTTTTGCAACAAAAAATCACGACGATAACATTTGTTTGGAACCATGTGGACTGTCAATTGACGGTTTTCACATGCATGTTTGCAGTAAAAACTCCAACCGTCAGCAAATTCCTCATCACACAATAATTCGGGTTGGTTATAATAGTCATTATCATTTTCGTAAACGGCACCTCCAAAACACAAAATATCCTCACCCGTAAGAACAATATCGAGATTTTCCAAACTACTTGTGTCAATCCAATCATCGCTGTCCAAAAAACATATATATTCACCTTTGGCTGCTCTCATGCCCGTGTTTCGAGCTTCTGACACCCCTAAATTGGATTGGTGAATTATCTTAAACCTATCGTCTTTGCTAGCGTATTCTTTCAATATCTCCAGTGAATTGTCTGTACTTCCATCGTTGACACAAATCGCCTCCCAACTAGGATATGTTTGGGCCATAACACTATCCAAACACTTGCGGAGATATTTCTCAACATTATAAACAGGGATAATAATCGAAAACTTCATGACAATAAAAAAATCGTTGGCGGAATTAAAGTAGCGCATGTTTAATTTGGCCAATAGCTTTGTTGTTGGTTTTGTTGATGTAATAAACGGTAAATGCGCTGATTTTACCGATGATTCTCGTGTAAAGCCCATCGACGTTCTTTTGCGTAGTTGCGGATGAAGATGAACTATCCGCCGTGATGTCGTAGGAGTGGAACACGCCGCTCGTGCTGGTCAGCCCGCGCAACTTGTAGCCGTAGCAACTCTTCCCTTGTGAAGCGCAGTAGCCATGAAAGGAACGCGGGCGATGTCGTCCCAGTCCATGGTGCAGCGTATGGAGCGGGCGGGCTTGCACAACCCGGCCTTCGAGGTCTGAAAAGCGGAGGACAACACCAACGCGGGGAACATTCCCCAACTGGCTCGTTCTTTTTATTTTCATACTTTTACAAATGCAAAACCTGATGTTTCACCCAAGAGGCCACTTTCTTTAGAATCCGTAGTCCTTTTGTCACCAGCCCCACATTCTCGGCATAGCCTTTCGCTTTGGTCCATGATGCCTCAAAATGATGGATGCAATAGGTTTTTGGCTCAGCATGGATTTCTCCTGTCATCCAATTTTTGGGACTAAACCAATT
>ONVP01000287.1 GCA_900321315.1 uncultured Bacteroidales bacterium | reverse complement strand
CAATTCGACGGCGTTCCTCGACTACAGTGACCAGAAAAAGGTGAAAGTCATCGGCAACCCGACCGAAGGCGCACTGCTGCTGTGGCTGTTCGACAACAATGTGGACTTCGAAGGAATACGCGACAACGCAAAGATTGTCAAGCAGTTGCCATTCACGACGCGCTATAAGTACATGGCCACGGTAATCCGTACAGGCGAACATAATCGAAATATCTTGTATGTGAAAGGCGCTCCCGAATACATGATGAAACGCTGCCAAACCGTGAAGATGGACGGGCGTTATGCGGCCATCCAAACGGTGAAAGCCGAAGTGGAGGAGCATCTATTGGAATACCAAAGCAAGGCCATGCGCACCTTGGGCTTTGCCTATAAGGAACTCTCTGACGATGAGGTTGATACGATTTTCCAAAACGGAAAATTGCAGTCCGAAGATTTGTGTTTCCTCGGCATCGTTGGCATTATCGACCCGATTCGCGACGACGTTTCCGACTCCATCCAAGACTGCCTCAACGCTGGCATCGGCATCAAGATTGTGACGGGCGACACGCCTGGAACGGCCAAGGAAATCGGGCGGCAAATCGGACTGTGGACCGAAACCGACAGCGATGAGCATCAGATGATTACGGGCAAGCAGTTCAACCTTATGACCGACGACGAGCTTAAGGAACGCCTCGAAGAGCTGAAAATCATGTCGCGGGCGCGGCCAGCCGACAAGGAGCGGCTTGTGCGCCTGTTGCAAGAGCAAGGCGAGGTGGTGGCCGTCACCGGCGACGGCACCAACGACGCGCCCGCGCTCAACAAGGCGCAAATCGGCCTCTCGATGGGCGACGGTACCAGCGTGGCCAAGGAAGCCTCCGACATCACCATCCTTGACAACTCCTTCAAGAGCATCGCGCAAGCCGTTATGTGGGGCCGCTCGTTATACATTAACATTCAACGGTTTATCCTCTTCCAAATGACCATCAATGTGGCAGCTTGCCTCATCGTTTTGATTGGCGCGATGCTCGGCACGGCCTCGCCGCTCACCGTCACGCAGATGCTCTGGATAAACCTGATTATGGACACTTTCGCGGCTTTGGCCTTGGCCTCGCTGCCGCCCGACTATGGTGTCTTGAAGGACAAGCCTCGCGCTCGCAATGCCTTCATCATCACTAAGGAGATGAAACGCCGCATTTTCGGTGTGGGCTTGCTTTTCGTGGCCGTCCTGTTCGGCTTCATCCAATATTTCAAACATTGCCAAGTGGAAACGTTGGCCGATTTCACCTTCCGTGACTATTATCTTAACTTCTTCAATTTCAACCATGTAAAGGGCGATTTTACACCCAAGGAACTTTCCTTGCTGTTTACGATTTTCGTCTTCATGCAGTTTTGGAACATCTTCAATGCCAAGGCTTTCCATACCAAAGATTCTACGCTGAAAGGCCTGACCAAAAAGAGCCTGCTCAGAGGCTTCGACTTCACCTTATTAATAATTGGTGTCGGACAAATCCTGATCGTCAGTTTCGGCGGCGAGATGTTCAATGTCGTTCCGCTTTCCATCGGCGACTGGATTCGCATCATTTTGGGCACGTCGGCCATCCTTTGGGTAGGCGAAATCGAGCGTTGGCTAAAAAAGCGGATTTAATTGTTTTTCCAATCATAAAATTGCTTACTTTTGCCGTTTCAAATCAAACAAAGCAAAAAATGACTAAACGATTGAAATCTATTGCTTTAGGTGGATTGATGGGGCTGCTTTTTGCCTCATGTTCGCAACCTTCCCTCATTGGAACTTGGATTGAACCCGCCCAAGAAGATGGCATAACAGGCGAAATTGGCTTCACACTGCTCGAAGGCGGTGAGGTGTTGCCCATCAACATGGGCTATTCGGAGTTCAAGACTTGGGAGAAGAACGGCAACAAGCTCATTTTCAATGGACAGTACACGGGAACGAATCCTCATTATTTCTCCGACACACTGAACATCGTTGAACTTACCGACCAGAATCTTGTGCTCGAACAGGCAGGTTACACGGTCACATACCAGAAGAAGTAACATCATGAAAATCAATAATATTAAATTTCAAATCTTAAATCTTGAATTACATGAAAAAATTGGCTGTTATTGCTTTCGGCGGAAACGCCCTGCTGAGAAGCGGTCAAAAAGGAACCTGTGAGGAACAGATGCAGAACGTGGCCGACACTTGCCAGTCGCTGTTGCCTTTCCTGAAACAGGATTATAATCTAGTCATTGGCCACGGCAATGGCCCTCAGGTGGGCAATGTGCTGATTCAGAACGCCGCAGGCGAGCAGGCTGGCATTCCCGCCATGCCGATGGATGTGTGCGGTGCCGAAACCCAAGGCCAAATCGGCTATATGATTGAGCTAGGCCTGAACCGTGTGCTCGTGCAAGAGAAAATCCAGCGCAATGTGATTACTTTGGTGACGCAAGTCGTGGTCGATAAGGACGACCCGATGTTCCAGAACCCCACAAAACCCGTTGGCCCTTACTATACCAAGGAGCAAGCCGACGCTTACGCCGCCGAAACGGGAGCCGTTTATAAGGAAGACCCCAAAGGGCGTGGCTGGCGCAAGGTGGTGGCATCGCCAAAACCGGTTGGCATTCAGAATGTTGACATTGTGAAGCGCCTCGCCGACGAGGGCAACATCATCGTCACCGTGGGCGGCGGTGGCATCCCCGTCATCGAAAGAGATGGCATTCACTATGGCGTTGAGGCCGTGATTGACAAGGACTTGGCTTCGGCCATGACCGCCATCAAGATCGGTGCCGACGAGTTCTACATCCTCACCGATGTGCCAAAGGTCTATATCAACTTCCGCAAAGAGAATGAGAAGGCTTTGGATACCATCACCGTGGCCGAGGCCAAGCAGTATCTCGCCGAAGGTCATTTCACCGAAGGCAGCATGGCACCCAAGATTCGCGCTGCTGTCCTGTTTGTGGAAGCCACGGGCCACGAGGCCATCATCACCGAAGCCACCAAGCTCGGCGACCCGACCTGCGGAACCCGCATCGTGAAATAAACAAGTCTTTTAGCCTTTGCTTGTCCGCCAAGCTTGTCCGTTTGGGAATTTTGGCGGACATTTTTTTTCGCCTTCCACGGGCAAGTCAGGT
>ONVP01000288.1 GCA_900321315.1 uncultured Bacteroidales bacterium | reverse complement strand
GCTTTCGGCGCGGTTGATGGCGGTGAGCAGGTCCGAAATCTGGCGCTCCATTGTCGCTTTGAGCGTCGGGTTGTCGATGCCGTCGGAAAATTCAAAAATCACTTCGTCTTGTGCGCGAAGTGTCTTGCTGCCCATGACGATGAGGGCGATGAGGATTGTTTTTTTCATCATTGTTTGTTATTTTGCGAAGTTAAACCATAGTGCTTCCATTCCTTTGTAGTTGTCGAGGCTCGATTGCCTTAGGTCGCGGTAGCTGACCCTCTCGATGTTGCCCGGGCCAAGCACCGTGCTAACGGCACCGTCGCCGCCGAAGATGATCCAGAAGGACTTCTCGGCGCTGGGGCATTGGTCTGGGGTGCCGTATCTCTTGAGTTTGTATTCGGCCTTTATGCGGTTGAGCTTGGCTTTCGCCTCGCCGATGTTGCCGCAGGCCAAAAGGTCGTCGATGGCTTGTTGCTGCCATGTGGGCAGCTCGGAGTCGGCAGCAGGGGAGGGGACGGTTTCCACCGATAGTGGAGCGTTTTTCTCAACGGGCTGTTTATCAACGGTTTCAGTGGTTTCTACAGGTTGTTCCTTTATGGGAGGAACGGGGTGTTCCTTAACGGCTTGTTGGGGCTTTTCGGGAGCGGGAACGGGCGGAGTACACTGTTCCACAACCACTGTCGTGGTGTTTTCCGCCGTGTTGATGGCGGTTGCATTGCTCACGCCTTCGATGTCGCTCTTCTTCACATACACGAACATTCGGTGCATGGTGCCGCGCATCATGCTCAACGATTCGCACTTGGCGTTCACGTTTTTCACCAAAACGTCGTTGGCTTGGTTGAGTTTGCGGTTGGTTCCGGCGTATTCCTGCACCTGCTTCATCAGCAGTTCGCGTGCAACGTCCAAGGCTTCATCTGCGTTTTCCATCGTGGCCTCGGCATAGAGGTAGGCATTGTTGCGCTTGATTTGGTTGATTTGCTTCGATGGCGACTCCTGCGCCAATGCTGTGGCGCCAATCAGGAGGCTCATCGCGAGTGCGAGTAGGGTTCTATTTGTTTTCATCGAATAAAGATTTTACGTTCGACATGGGTACATAGCTGTTCAATCGGGCTTGGAAGGTGCCTTTGCGGCCCTTCAGCAGCGACGGTTCCATCGTGAGTTTCATCACATGGCAATATCCCAAGGCTTCGTTTTGCATGATCAGTTCGCCGACGATCTTGTCTTCAGTGTGTTCGATTACGCCGAAATAGGGCGTGCAGCCTGCCTGTATGCAAAAAGCGAGCCAATGTGTGAGCGGGACGGTGAAATCGTCCACCTTGTAACCGTATTTGACCTGTTGGACATGGATGGCAAATTGATTGTCGATGCCAAATCCTGTCATCAGGTTGGCTACGGTTTCCAAAGGAAAATCTTCGCTGTAGAGCAGGCTGAACTTTCCGTTGGCCTCCTCCACATAATAGCGGTTGGAGTTGAGTTCGGGCAGGAAGAAAATGCTGCCCTTGAGCAGGTGCACGGGGCCGTTGCCAATGCGCTGCATCAGGGCCGAAACGGGTTCAAGCTGCTCGGTCTTTTCGTTTTTGGTGCGGCGGATGTCGTCAAACAGGCGGTCTTCTGCCTCTGTCATGCTGAGTCCGGAAATGAGGTGGAAATCAGCGGGATAGGTGAGTGTGAGATAGCGTTCTTTGGCATCGGGGGAAAACCAGCAGGCGATGTGCTTCTTGCCGTCGACGAGGGTGCTCTGGAAGATGTAGCTTGTGTCGGTGAGGAAGGTTCTCAGGTTGTCGAGGCGGCCTTCAAGGACCTCCACTTTCTCGTCGCGCAGGTACTGGCGGAAGCCAATGCCGTAGAAGTCGGGCAGTTCGCCCGCCAAGGCCAGTCTTTCGATGAAGTTGCATTGCGCTTCGTCGATGAATTGGCGTTGCCACGGTGTGAAGATCGACAGTCCGACGTGGATTGTTTCGCCCCGTCGGGTTATGGCCGTGACGGGAAGCCCGTTGTAATGTGACATGCGGTAGTGCAGGCCGTCGGTTTGTGGAACGGCCAGGCCGGTGAGCCTTGCGAGGCGCTCGATTTGCGCGGAGGCGAAGCTCGTTTGGCCGCAAGCCACACCCAAGCCTCCCCAAAGAAAGAGGAGGCTCAGGAGTGCTGCTGTTTTAGCCCGAGTGTTCATAAGGTCAGATGTTGAACCATTTTCGGGTGCCGTCTTTGCGGTGCAGTTCGCCTTGGCGCAGCTTGCCGTTCTCGAACTTGGTGTTCTCGATGGTTTCGCCGGCGTTGATGTCGAGCTTGGTGCCTTTGCCGTCTTTCAGGTCGAGCTGGTAGCTGCTCTTGAAGGTCAGCTTGCCGCCGATGCCGTTGGGTTGTCCGCCTTGCATGGGGCCGCTATAGGTGGCCACGCCGTTCCAGTTGCTTGAGCCGCTGCTTGCGCCTCCTCCTTGTGCGGGAGCAGGCTTTTGGTTTTTCAGGGCTTTCAGCGAGTCGGCTATACGGATGGAGTCGGCGATGCGCTGTTCTTCAGCTTGTTTTGCGGTGCTGATGGAGTCGGCGATGCGTTCTTCCTCGGCTTTTGCCTTCTTGGCTTGGTTGTTTTTGGCGATGAGATACCCTCCCACGCCCAATGCGACAACGGCCACGGCACCTCCGATGATGGCCGCCCAAGGGGTTTTCGTGGGCGGGGGAGTCTTGGTCAACGGTTCGCCGCACTCCTCGCAAACGAAGTCCTTGCTTGCGCGGATGGCTTGCTTTTCTTTGTTTTGACATTTCGAGCAGGGCGTTCCGTCAGCCTTGCCGCTGGTGTTGGTGCAAATGCCCCAGTTCACATTGGAGCTTGTGCCTTGATTTCTTGCCATGGTATTCAGGATTTGACATTATTTTTTGTTGATGATTCCCAATGCTTTCTTGGCCTCGGTGCCAAACTGTTGGTACTTGGGCGAGCTTGTGCTGGAGCATTCCTTTGAGACCACGTCGCGCATGATTTCCTTGACCTTTTCGACAAACTCGTTGCGCTTGGCCATGGGCAGTTCGGGGTCTTTCAGGATGTCGTCCACGAGTTCTTGGATGCGATTGCGCTTTGCGGAATCCATCGAGTCGCTGGTGGGCAAGTCGGTGAACTGTG
>ONVP01000290.1 GCA_900321315.1 uncultured Bacteroidales bacterium | reverse complement strand
CTGCTTTTGAAGAGTTATGCCAACACCAAGGAAGAGAATGCGTTGCGAATGGATTAGACAAGCGTATGAGGCGACGCTTCCAACAGAAAATTATATTGAAGAATGTCATGTTTGCGGGCGGATTTCCTAAAAAATGCCCATTTCTTTTCGCCACAATGAAATAATTCCCTACTTTTGCGCATCATTAACCTAATCGTATCAACTATGGCAAAAAACATCGAAGAAATCAAAGCCGCGCTGGCCGAATATGGCATTACTGGCGCAAAGGAAATCCATTATAACCCGAGCTACGAACAGCTCTTCAAGGACGAAACCGACGCTTCCCTGACCGGCTTCGACAAGGGGCAACTGACCGAACTCGACGCCGTCAATGTGATGACGGGGATTTATACCGGCCGCTCGCCCAAGGACAAGTACATCGTCATGGACGCCAAGTCGAAAGACACCGTTTGGTGGACCTCCGAAGACTACAAAAACGACAACCACCCAATGAGCGAAGAGGTGTGGGCACAAGTGAAAGACCTCGCCAAGAAGCAACTCAGCGGCAAGAACCTCTATGTCGTCGATGCCTTCTGCGGCGCCAACAAGGACACCCGCATGGCCGTCCGTTTCATCATGGAAGTGGCATGGCAAGCCCATTTCGTGCTCAACATGTTCATCAAGCCCACGGCTGAGGAATTGGCTGAATTTCAACCTAACTTCGTGATTTACAACGCTTCGAAAGCCAAAGTCGAGAACTACAAGGAACTTGGCCTGAACAGCGATACCTGCGTGGCCTTCAACGTCACGAGCCGCGAACAAGTGATTTTGAACACTTGGTACGGTGGCGAAATGAAGAAAGGCATGTTCTCGATGATGAACTACTACCTGCCGCTGAAGGGCATTGCTTCCATGCACTGCTCCGCCAATACCGACATGCAAGGCGAGAACACCGCCATCTTCTTCGGCTTGAGCGGCACGGGCAAAACCACCCTTTCGACCGACCCGAAACGTCTGCTCATCGGCGACGACGAACACGGTTGGGACGACGAAGGCGTTTTCAACTTCGAAGGTGGCTGCTACGCCAAGGTCATCAACCTCGACAAGGAAAGCGAGCCTGACATCTACAACGCCATCAAGCGCGATGCCCTGTTGGAGAACGTCACAGTTGATGCCAACGGAAAGATCGACTTCAAGGACAAGAGCGTGACCGAGAACACCCGCGTCTCCTACCCAATCGAGCACATCGAGAAAATTGTGAAGAACGTGCGTCCCATCTCGGCTGGCCCTGCTGCCAAGAACGTCATTTTCCTCAGCGCCGACGCTTTCGGTGTGTTGCCGCCCGTCAGCATCCTGACGCCTGAACAGTGCAAATACTACTTCCTGAGTGGCTTCACCGCCAAATTGGCCGGCACCGAGCGCGGCATCACCGAGCCTACGCCTACCTTCAGTGCCTGCTTCGGCCAAGCCTTCCTTGAGCTGCACCCGACCAAGTACGCCGAGGAATTGGTGAAGCGCATGGAACAAAGCAACGCCAAGGCCTATTTGGTGAACACCGGCTGGAACGGCACAGGCAAGCGCATCTCCATCAAGGATACGCGCGGCATCATCGATGCCATTCTTGACGGCAGCATCGAGACCGCTCCGACCAAGAAGATCCCGTACTTCAACTTCGAGGTGCCGACCGCCCTTCCGGGTGTCGATCCGAACATCCTCGACCCACGCGACACCTACGCCGACAAGAGCGCATGGGAAGGGAAAGCCAAAGACCTCTCCTCGCGCTTCATCAAGAACTTCGAGAAGTTCACGACCAACGAGGCTGGCAAGGCTTTGGTGGCTGCTGGACCGAAACTGTAAACACGTCAATGGTAGAGACGTAGCGCGCTACGTTTCTACATAGTCATACGCAACGAGCCGCTTCGATTGAGGCGGCTCGTTGATTTTCAATATTTTGCACCTTTTCAGTTCTGACGCGCAGTGCGGTCTTGCCCTAATCGAAGTAGTTGCCGTAGCCTTCGGATTTGTTTACACAGCAACTCAGACAATACATTGTCAAAAGATTTCAGCATTTCTATACCTAATCATTGTCAAGAGGAAATTTTTGCATCCATGATGTTATCTTTTTATTATTTTTGCACCAAAGATTATAACTTGAGTTTATCAATCATTAACAAAATCAATCAACAATGAAAAAAACCATTAGCAAATTCGCTCCTGCAATGCTCGTCCTCGTAGCATTGGCAACTCTTTCGTTCATGGCCAAAGACGGCATCACACTCAGGCTGAAGCCACAACAAGGCAAGACCCAAACCGTTATTACCAAGGCCAACATGATGACCATGATGGAAGTGCAGGGCCAAACCATGAACATGACGCAAAATATGGAAACGAGGCAGACCTTTACTGCAAAGGAAGTTACAGACTCCAAGTCGGTTATCGAAACCCAAATTGAAGCCATCAAGATGACCATTTCCCAAATGGGTATGAAGCTCGAGTATGATTCAGAGCATCCCGAAAAGACCAGTCCCATGCTGGCCGGACAAACCAAAGAGATTGAAGGAAAGCTGCACAAGCCCACTTCCATCACTTACGATGCACTTGGAAAACTCGTCGGCGACAGCCTCGATCATTCCGTGGATCAGTTGGGCGTTGTCATAGAACTGCCAGAGAATGGAATCTCTGTGGGCAGCACGTGGATCAACACCACCATGCAAGAAAACAATGGCATCGAATTCGGAGCCGAAATCACTTATACGGTCACGGCTATCTCGAAGAAGAGCGTCGATGTGACCGTTTCTGGTGTCGTCAAAGGCAAGACCGAAGACGTCAGCGGCACCTACACTGGCACCGCCAGCCTCAACCCGCAAACGGGTATGCTGATTAGCAGCAGCATCAAGCAAAACCTCTCCATGACCATCTCGGAGCAAGGCATGAGCATCCCGATTACGGTTGTCGGCACTACTACCGTCGAGGTCAAGTGATTGCCCCAAGCGACAGCAAAAGAAAAACCAGCGGAAATCCGCTGGTTTTTTTTTTCGGATGAGCTGCAAAGCTTAGTTCAGCATCACCGGCATGAGCAGCCTCAATAGCAGCGT
>ONVP01000291.1 GCA_900321315.1 uncultured Bacteroidales bacterium | reverse complement strand
GCTTGTCATGTCGGGCACCTTGTCGGGCAACACGCTCAACATCGTTGGCACTATCACGGGTAATGGAACCACCACCTCGTATATCAGCCTACCTTTCACCCTCGAGGGCGACATGACTGGAACCTTCACCAGAGTGGTAACCGAAGAACGCTGAACAAGTTAAAGCGAAAACGAAGGGAGGATTACTCCCTGCGGTCGTGATCCATTTTGGGGAGGGCTTAACACTATCAGAAAAGTGTTGAGGCGGTTTGTTCCGCCTCAACACTTTGTTTTATTACCCCACCTGTTTTCAAGCAAGCTTGCGCAGGTGGGGTAATAAAACAAAAACAGGCTGCATACAGCCTGTTTTCTGATTGTGTAGCGGGGGGAGGATTCGAACCTCCGACCTCCGGGTTATGAGCCCGACGAGCTGCCTCTGCTCTACCCCGCATCGTGTCAAATTTCCGGCCAACGAAAAAAAATCGCTCCCGAAATCGGCTGCAAAGATAATAATTTTGTTTCTTTGCAAAGTCAAAAAAAGAGAAATTTTTTCATTATGGCACATAAATCAGGCTATGTCAATATTATAGGGCGTCCCAACGTGGGCAAATCGACCCTTATGAACCAGCTCGTTGGGGAGAAAATCTCCATCATCACCTCTAAAGCGCAAACCACGCGCCACCGCATCCTCGGCATTGTCAACGGCGACGACTTCCAAATCGTCTTCTCCGACACGCCCGGCATCATCAAAGACCCGGCCTACAAGATGCACGAGGTGATGAACCAGTTCGTCAACGTGGCACTCATCGATGCCGACCTCATCCTCTTCGTGGTCGACATCACCGACAAGAAGATAGAGGAAAAGACCGTGGAGCGGCTGAAAGCCACCGAGATACCCGTCTTCGTGCTCATCAACAAGATCGACCTCTCAACGCAAGAGCAGGTGGAGCAGGCCGTGCACCAATGGCGTGAAATCTTGCCCAACGCCACCGTGTTTCCGCTCTCGGCGCAATACAACGCCAACGTGGAGTACATCTTCAAGCAAATCCTGGAGAAGCTGCCCGAATGCCCGCCCTATTTCCCCAAAGACGAGCTTACCGACCGCTCAATGCGCTTCTTCATCACCGAGATCATCCGCGAGAAGATTTTGCTCAACTACCAGCAGGAAATCCCCTATTCCGTTCAGGTGGAGGTGGAAAGCTACGAGGAAACAGAGCGCCATGTGCACATACGCAGCGTTATCTACGTGGCCCGCGACTCGCAAAAGGCCATCATCATCGGCAAAGGCGGCAGCGCCATCAAGAGACTGGGGATGCAAGCCCGCACCGACATCGAAGAGTTCACGGGAAAGAAGATCTTCCTCGAACTCTTCGTGAAGGTTGACAAGGACTGGCGCGACAACGAGGCCGAGCTGCGACGGTTCGGGTATGAGGCGTGATTGGCATCAGAGGCAGAATCCGACGCCGATTGCGAAAATTTTTCCCAAACAAAAAAAGCGCACTCCAAAATCTTGGAATGCGCTCATTTTCATATAGCGGACGCATGCGATGCGTCCCTATAGGATGTTATTCACCCAACTTGATGCGCACGAAATTCACCACCGTGGCTTCCTTGTCGGCAGCCTGGATGTATTCGGCGACAGTCTTCGGGTCGGCCACGAGGCTGACTTGGTTGAGCAGGCAGCTCTCCTTGAAGAACTTGTTCAGACGGCCTTTGGCGATGTTCTGAATCATGCCTTCGTTGAGTTGCACCGTGCCGGGCACGTTGGCCTTGATTTCGCGGGCCTGTGCGCCTTGTTCCTCGGTGATGTAGCCCTTGGTGATGTTCGAGTTGATGTGGTCGTCGCTGTCCACGTGGTTGGGGTTGATGCCAGCCTTGCGGAGGGCGGCTTCCACTGCCTTCTGTATTTGCTCTTCCTTGGTCTTGTCGATGGCAACGGCAAACTCGCGTTCCTTCACCTCTTGCGGGATGGAGGCTTCGCTCACCGACAGCGGGTTCATGGCTGCGACGTGCATGCACACCTCGTGGCTCACTTCTTCGACAGTGGCGAAGTCCTTGTTCATCTCAACGATGGTGGCAAGGCGGTTGCCAGGGTGGTTGTAGTTGGCGACGTATGCACCTTCGAGCACCCTGAAGGCACCGATTTCGGTCTTCTCACCGGTGACGGCGCTCTGGTTGGCGACGAGAGCTTCGACCGTCTGGCCGTTGAGTTCCATGGCCTTCAGTTCGTCGATGCTCTTCACGCGGTTGGCGACGGCGGCATCAAGCACGTCTTTCGTGAACTTCACGAAGTCCTCGTTGTTGGCCACGAAGTCGGTTTCGCAGTTCACCATGAGGAGGGCGGCATACTTGTGGTCTTCGGTGGCTTTTGACAGCACACAGCCTTCGGCAGCGGTGCGGTCGGCGCGCTTGGCGGCCTTGGCCATGCCCTTCTTGCGGAGGATGTCGATGGCGGCTTGGATGTCGCCTTCGGTTTCAACGAGGGCCTTCTTGCAGTCCATCATGCCGGCACCCGTCATTTGTCTCAGTTCATTGACTTGAGAAGCGGTAATATTCATAATGTGTGTTGTTTTAAAAGTGATTATTTGAATTTTTGGCTTTCAACTTTCAGCAGTCAGCCTTCAGCTTGGTATATCATAGCTGACGGCTGACAGCTGAATGGCTGATAGCTCAAAAAATTTAGTTCTTGGCGACAGGACGGCGCGGGCGGCGGTTGCCACGCGGGCGGCGTTCATCCTTGTTTTCATCTTCCTCACCGTTGTCTCTCATTTCGTCAACATCGTCCTCTTCCTCTTCTTGGATGAGGTCCTTGTTGTTCTTGCGCTCGGTGATGCCTTCCTCGATGGCTTCAACCATCTTGCCGACGATGAGTGCGATGCTCTTGGAGGCGTCGTCGTTGGCCGGAATCGGGAAGTCGATGAGGTTGGGGTTGGTGTTGGTGTCAACGATGGCGAAGGTGGGGATGTTGAGCTTGCGGGCCTCGGCCACGGCAATGTGCTCCTTCATGATATCGACCACGAACAAGGCTGAGGGCAGGCGGTTGAGGTCGGCGATGGAGCCGAGGTTCTTCTCGAGCTTCTCGCGCTCACGCTCG
>ONVP01000295.1 GCA_900321315.1 uncultured Bacteroidales bacterium | reverse complement strand
ACGCCACTTCCATGGGCATTTGTTCATCGAGCACGAAGGCCAACCGTCCGCAGAATTCGGCCACCTGCCAGTCTTCAAGCTCAAACTCTTGGCCTTCGCTGTCCCTGAAGCGGTTCTTCACGGCCTCTGGGTCAGTCGAAGAGCCAACCAGCATCACAACATTGGCGAACTTGCAAAACAGCACCAGCAGATACTCCTCGCGGTGTAGTCCCATCAAAGCCAGTTCCACCACCTCGCGAAGTTGCTCCGTGGTCAGTTCCTTCCAGCAGGTGGGTGTGTGCAGATCTATCGTCATAGCATGTTCACCAATTTGCCGCCGTCAAGGTTGACGGTCGGGCTGTTGAAAGCACTCGAAGCCTTGAAGGCAATGAAGCTGTCGGGGTCCGAAAGCATCACCTCACGGGCTTGCACGGCGGCGTTGCGGGCACGGTTCATGTCGTAGCGCAACGCGGCCACGGCACAATCCTTCAGGCTCACGATGGCCTTGCGGTGGATTTCCAGAAGGTCGTTGTCGCGATACAGCTCAACGAGGCGGTCAATCTCGGCACGGCTCACGTAGTAGTCGGCCACGCTCCGTAGCTCCCTGCCCATCATCGGGATGGCGGCATAGAAGTCATCGTAATTCACCGATGGCTTTTTGTCGAGCTGAATCCCGTTGCAATAGGCCGTGTATTCCTCGCACAAGGGCATGAAGGCCGCTGTCAGGTATTTGAATTGCTCGCTGCTGCGCCAATAGCCGTAGGCACCGTTGCCAATGCTGGTCTTCATCAGATAGCGCACAAGTGCGTCCACGTCGGCGGCGATCCGCTCCGGCATCTTCGCCAGCAGGCGGTCAACTCGCTGGGCCGATGCCGGGCTGAAATCGTCATTGTCCTGCACGGCAAAGCCCGCCTCGGTCAACTGCATATCCATTTCGGGGATGGCATCAAGCATGGCTTTCTCGGCGATAACGCGTTGGCACTTCATGCGCAGTTCCTTGTGTATGTCAACATCCGTGATATTGACGTCAGCCTCCAAAACGTCCTCGATGGAGCTGCCCACGATGTGGCTCACCAGCCATTCTTGGGCACGGCTGAAGAAGTCGTCGAAGCGGCTGTTTTCCAGCGTCAGGTTTAGCGACGGCAGAAACTTCTGTGCTTGTGTTATGTTTTTGAGAATCATTGCGTAGGATTGTTTGCGGTTTTCACTTCACCTGATTTCGACTGGTCGAGGGTCGTGAACAGGCTGTCTTGGATCATGATTTCGAGGTTATTGTTCCAGCCGTTAATCTTCCTCACCACCGGCCACCATTGCAGGGCCAGGTACGCCATCGGCTTGCTGAGGCTCTGCTTCATGATGAAGATCTCGCGGATGTTGGAGCCGCTGAGGCTGTTGGAGTTCTTGCCAGGTGTGGCACCGATTAACGAGGGGTGGACGTCCATCGCGTAGGAGATGATGTTGGCTCCCGTCTCGTAGTCGGTCAAGTATTCGCCACCTGAAATGTCATTCTTGATGGTGTCGACGGTCATCATCTTTTCAAAGGATGCACTGTTGCCGTTGGGCATGAACTTCATCTTCGACACAACGGCCTTTCCGGCATTCTCCTCCCCTGTCACTTGTTCGCACAGCTGCCTCACCACCTCATCGTAAAGCTCCTTGCGGCTTTTCTTGTCATCCTTGTTAATCTTCAGCAGCTCCTCTTTTTCCTCGAAATACTCATCAGCAATGTAGATGATATGGCGAACGCCGAGGTTGTGCTTCAGGATGGTCTTTTTCAGTGCGGGGATGCTGGTCAGTTGGTCGTACCAACCTGAGCGGAAGATGCTCCACCAGTTGGGATAGCTGTAATAAGGTCGGCCAGGCGAAGTGATGTAGATGGGGAAGCACATTCTTGTGTCCTTGCCCAGCAGCAGCCTGTTGTTGATGTCGTCCACGGCGTTGTATTCGTCAATCACGTAGGAATCCTGGATTTCCTCCTTCGTTGGGTTGTCGTCCCACTTGGCGCAATACAGGTGCCGGCTGATCAAATCCTTTTTCGTGAGGCCCCAACGGCTGAACATCGCTTCGCGGTGTACGATGCCGCGAATGCCGACACGCTTTTTCCCGCCATTTTCCCTCGGACCTGCAATCAGGAGCGGGAAAGCGTTGCCGAAGTAGGAAAGGTCGGTCATGATTTCCTGCAACAGCAGCGGCACGTTGTTACGCATATACCAATCGTAGGGCTCGCCTTCAATCACTTCCTTGAAGTCCTTCACGCGGTTGGTCTCGGGGTCGCGGATGACCTCCACGAGCTTGGGGCCCAATCCGTAGGCCACCTTCCAGTTGAAGTTGGCATTGGTGCCCACGATTTCAGCCGCGTCAATCTTGGCCATCACTTGTTGGGGCAGGTCGTTTCCCACGCCCCACGGCGCGACGCGATACCCATGCACACTGACAGGTTGCAAGTCTTTTTCATCGAAAAGGGTCAGCGTATCGTTGCCAAGCACGACGCAAGCTGTCTTATAGAGTGCAACCTTGTCACCCACCCAGGAGACCATCTCTTCTTCGGGAATATTCATAGGAATACCTCCTTTCCATTGAAGGCCGTGACGGTCTTACGGTTCACCTTACGCACCAGCCCTGAGGCGGCAATCAATATGTTCATCGTTTTGCCTGAGCTGTGGAACGATGTGCAGCGGCATTCGTCCACTGCAATCAGTTCCCCGCTCTTCGACACATAAGTCAGCGAAAACGAAGGATGCGTTTGAACCAATTCAAACAATTTGCTTTCGTGAATCATTGATATGGTTTTTGGTTTGGTGCAAAAATATCCTCCACGAAACAGCCTCAAGTGACAAAATAATTCGCCGCCTGCAAGTCCAGCCGGACTTGCAGGCGGCGAATTTTTTATATTATCGAAGTTCACAATTGAAAGTAGTCAAATCTCTATCCATCAACCACCTAACGCGCCGATTTTGCAAAAATCGTTCAGAGGGGTATGGGGAGTTTTTCCCCATCAAGCGAAAAGTGGCTCCCAGCCACCTTGCTTGCCGGAACTTTATCTGAGGATCAT
>ONVP01000357.1 GCA_900321315.1 uncultured Bacteroidales bacterium | reverse complement strand
TGGTATGAAATTTGAGGAACCCACCGACAACATGTTTTCCTTCAACTCTCCACTTGGGGCATGTCCCACTTGCGAGGGATTTGGAAAAATCATCGGCATCGACGAGAAACTTGTCATTCCCAACTCTGCCCTTAGCGTCTATGACGGTTGTGTTCAATGCTGGCATGGCGAGAAAATGGGAATGTGGAGAGAGGCGTTTTGCCGCAGGGCGGCCATTGACAACTTCCCCATATTTGCACCTTATTACAACCTTTCCAAAGAACAAAAGAAAATGCTCTGGAAGGGTTTGCCCTCCGACCTGAAAAGGCCTGAAAACGAGCGCGTCTGCATTGATTCGTTCTTCCAAATGGTGAAAGACAATCAATACAAGATTCAATACCGCGTCATGCTCAGCCGTTATCGGGGAAAGACAACCTGTCCCACCTGCCACGGCACACGATTGAAAAAAGAAGCCACGTGGGTTAAAATCAACGGAAAGAGCATTACCGACCTCGTGGAGATGCCCATCGTCAACCTGAAAGAGTGGTTCGCCGCACTTCAGCTCGACGAACATGAGAAAGCGATAGGACAACGTTTGTTGCTCGAAATCAACAACCGCCTCAGCTTTTTGCTTGAGGTAGGCTTGGGATACCTAACGTTGAACAGGCCTTCCAACACCCTCAGCGGTGGTGAAAGCCAACGAATAAACCTGACGACAGCCCTTGGCAGCTCGCTTGTCGGTTCTTTATACATTCTTGACGAGCCTACCATCGGCCTACATCAACGCGACACCGGACGACTGATTAAGGTTCTCAAGCAACTGCGCGACATCGGCAACACGGTCGTCATTGTTGAGCACGACGAGGAAATCATGCGCGCCGCTGACTATCTGATAGACGTAGGCCCCGACGCAGGCAGCTTGGGTGGAGAAATCGTATTCGAGGGTAATGCCTCCGACATTAACGAGAAAGCCCTGAAAAAATACCCGCAAAGCTATACCGTGAAGTATCTCACCGGTAACGAACAGATTCCTGTTCCCAAGAGTAGGAGGCCATGGAACATGGCTATCAACCTGAAGGGAGCACGCATGAACAATTTGAAAAACATCAACGTCACCTTTCCCCTGAATGTAATGACGGTGGTCACGGGCGTGAGCGGTTCAGGAAAATCATCGTTGGTAAAGGGAATCTTGTATCCCGCTTTGAAACGGCGTCTTGACGAGGTCGCCGAGATTCCTGGCGAATATAGCTCGTTGGAAGGCGACGTGAACTTCATCCAGCACGTTGAGATGGTTGACCAAAGTCCGATAGGCAAAAGTACCCGTTCTAATCCGGCCACCTACCTCAAGGCCTACGATGCCATCCGACAACTATTTGCCCAGCAACCACTCGCCCAGCAATTAGGATTTACAGCCCAACATTTCTCTTTCAACGCAGAAGGAGGACGTTGTGAAGAGTGCAAAGGAACGGGAGTCATCACGATAGAAATGCAATTCATGGCCGACCTTGAGTTGGAATGTGAAGAGTGTCATGGCCAACGCTTCAAGCGCGATGTGCTCGACGTGACATTTCATGGAAAAAACATCTTCCAAGTGCTTTGCATGACCATCGACAAAGCCATCGACTTCTTCAGGGAATACAACGAGGATGTCATTGTCAGCCGCCTGCTTCCTCTTCAGCAAGTCGGGCTTGGATACATTCAACTGGGGCAGAGTTCGTCGACCCTTTCCGGCGGCGAGAACCAGCGTGTAAAACTAGCATGGTTTATCGGTCAGGAGCAGCAACGCCCTACCCTTTTCATCTTCGACGAGCCCACTACCGGCCTCCACGTTCACGACATCAATCGCCTGATGCATGCCTTCGACGCTCTCATCCAACGCGGGCACACCATCATCATTGTCGAGCACAACATGGAAGTTATCAAACGTGCCGATCACATCATCGACTTTCTGGACGGTGAAGTCCGGGCGGGACGGTTGGACGACACGCTCCTGCCCATCCAGTCCGGCGTTGGAAGCGTCGCCAACGCGGTACTGTACGGACTTCTTGAGTCCGAATTTCATGATCTGACCTGCTACACCGAAGTCGTGCAGGACTCCATGCTCGAACTCATCAAGGCCGGAAAGGTCACCTGCGCCTCCACCACCGCCATCACCCCTTCCCCGGAAATGAAGGCGAAATTCGATGAGGAATGTGACCTGTATAAGGGAAAGCTGATTTTCCGCCCCGAAGATATTTCAAACAATCCGGGAATCATCCGTCGTCTGGGCGTCATTTCCATGAACACCGCC
>ONVP01000297.1 GCA_900321315.1 uncultured Bacteroidales bacterium | reverse complement strand
GACTGGTAGGTCGAAATCACCTGTGCATCAACATAGTCGCCCTCCTTGGTGATACGGATTCTGAAGATAGGCGCTATGCCTAACTTGCCGCCAATCTTGATTTGGCTGTAGGTGGCGAAGTTGCCCATGCTATAGGCGATGAACTTGCCATTATAGATTTCCACGCCACGGGTGACATGCGGTCCGTGGCCCAGCACCACGTCGGCGCCAGCGTCGATGGCGAGATGAGCAAATTCGTAGGCGTTGCCACGGTTCTGCTCTATGTAATAGTCCGCCTCGCGGGTGACGTGCTGGTAGTTCGTCCCTTCGCCGCCGCAGTGCATCGATACGATGACCACGTCACATGTGGAGGCCAGCTCGCCTACCAACCTTTTCATGTTGGCGTAGTCGTGGAGCGGCACGATGGCTGTGTTGGGCGAGAAGGCGCAGAAGCCATAACGCACACCGTTGATGGTGAACGTCGCGGTGGGCTTGGTTTGGTAGCCGGCCCAGTTCAAACGGTTCTCGTTAAGCACTTTGGCCGTGTTGTCGCGCCCGTATTGTCGGAAGTCATTGCTATGGTTATTGCCCACACTGATCAGGTTGAAGCCCGCGTCAACGAAGTACTTCACATAGCTCGACGGCATCCCGAAACAGAAGCTCTTGCACTCCTTCACCAGACTGTCGGCAAAAACGCCTTCCATGTTGCAAAACACGATGTCGCCATTGAAATAAGGCTTCACCTCGTCGAAAAAATGTTTTGCGGTTTCCTCGTCGGCCAAGTCCGAGCGTTTCGGGAAAATCGAACCCAGCATCACATCGCCCACGGCCACGATGGTAATGGTGTCCTGCGCCACCAGCATGCATGGCAAAAGCGACAAAAAGAAAATTGTCGCCTTCAGCAAATGTGAAAAGCGTTTCATGGTTCTTACATCTTTCATAAAGTTTGCAAAGATAGGGAGTATTTTTGTATTTTTGCCCATTATTTGGATTTCAGCTGAAAAATGTTCAAGAAAATCCTCACAACGGGCGCGGCGCGGGCCGTCAATGTGCTGACGCAGTTGGCCACCCTCATCATGGGCACCAGATTCCTCGGCGCGGCGGAATGGGGCAAGGCCTTCATTGCCCAGACCGACATCACCTTTTTATTAATAGGTGTCGAACTCATCGCCGGCAGCGGATTGGTGTATTTCACGCCACGCAAGAAACTCGCCACGCTGATGAAGGTTTCCTACGGCTGGATTGCTTTTGTGATGTTGGTTTATCTCCTGTTATTCAATGTTTTACATTTCTTCCCTAACTTCTACCATACCATCATCCCAGAAGGCTATGCATGGCTCGTCTTGCTATTGACTTTCGTCTATAGCCTGCACGAGTTCAACCTCAACCATTTCCTCGGAAAGGAAAAAGTTTCTACATATAACTGGCTGTTTATCATCCAGATACTCACCCAAGTCGCGATAATGGCCATCTTGATTTTCGTTTTGGAAATCAGGACAGCGAAGGCCCTACTCTATTCACAACTAAGCGGTTACACATTGGCCACGCTCGTCGGCTGGGTTTTGTTGTTCCCCAATTTGAAACGCGAAACCAGCGAACCATTGAAAGACAGCCTCAAGGAAATGCTGCATTACGGCGCGTTTCTGCAACTTTCAATCTTGGTCAGCACATTGAATAAACGCCTGAGCCTCTATCTGTTGCGCATAAACTGCACCGAATCACAGATTGGCGTTTATGCTTCGGGAACGCAAGTCACCGAAGGCGTGAATATCGTCAGTCAAAGCATCGGTTTGGTGGCGTTTTCCGCCTTGAGCAACACCGAAAAAGCAGAACGCGCCACTCAACTCACCTTGCGCTTTATGAAAGTTTCCATACTGCTGACTTTCTGCGCATTATCAATCATTTGTCTGCTACCAACTTCATTTTTCGCGTGGCTGTTTTCAGGCGAGTTCAGCGACATCCGGAAGGTCATCCTACTGATGGCACCAGGCATCATTTTCTTCTCCGCGCACACCATTTTGGCCAACTATTTTTCCGGTACCGGCAAGCCGAAATACAATCTCTACGCCTCGCTTATCGGGCTTTCTGTCACATTGATTTCCGCTTTCCTTTTGATTCCATTGTTGGGCATACAAGGCGCGGCCATCACTACTTCTCTGACTTATACGGCGTTGTTTGTTTTCCAATGGGTAGTGTTCCATAAACAAACAGGAAGTCGATTGAGGCAGCTAATTCCTGAAAAAGAGGATTTTAGCTGGTTGAAAGCGGAGTTGCAAGGCATTTTTGGAAACAAATCTGACACAAATCTTTCGTAAACCTCTTACTCATCCCAATTTTTCCCTATTTTTGCCACTGGTTTTGGGACGTGATTCTCATTACCAAGACATAATGGAAAAGAAGCGTTATGCTTCGTGTTGCAAGAGGAAACCTAGGAAATTTCAACTGCGACATCGCTGATCTGAAAGTGGAAAGCAAATATAACTATGCGAGCATAGCAGCTCCAAACGCTCAAAGCGTGGACTGCTATTAACATCTTGTTATATTGGGCTTTCCTAGGGCCTCCTCTTGAAGATGTGAGCATACAGGGCCACGCTTCTTGTTTGAGAAAAGTCTTTTTGATCCCTGAAAGACAATAATAAACCCTATACAGTGTTATATTTTCAAACCGAAATAATATGATGAGACAGTTTAAAGCCTTATTATTGTTGACTATCGTCTTGCTGTCAGTCGCTTGCAGCCGAATCGATGAAGTTGACATCAACAGTTTCAATCAGCCGGATGGCGAGGTTTTGAACGGCACCGTAGCCGTGTTCGGCAATGTGACTACCGAGATGCGCCAGCACCGCGTCACCATTTCACCTGTGCATCAATGGGGCGACAACCAGAATGATTTGCCCGAAATCAACCGCGTTTTCGTGCTTTGCGGCAACGACACGATTCCTTATATTGAGAAGGAAGCCGACCGCAACAAGATGGTTTTTGTTTCGGAACAGCCTTTCAAAGGCGAGACAGGCAAGACCTATAAACTCGTCATCG
>ONVP01000329.1 GCA_900321315.1 uncultured Bacteroidales bacterium | reverse complement strand
ATATTCAAGGCTGTCGCAGTTGCGGAAAGCATGGTCGCCGATGGAAAGAAGGTTGGCGTGGCAGTCGAACCACTTCAGGTGTTCGCAGCCGTCGAAGGCGCCGGCCTCGATTTCTGTGATGGGATATTCGGTTCCTTCGTAGGTGACAGATTCTTCGAGATAAACCGAGGCCAAATCGGAATAGGACGAATGTCGGATGAGTTTCGCCGAGGTGGCGCCGCATAGTATTTGATAATGCAATCCATCCATTTCCACCATCGCACCTTCCATCATGCTGATTCGATATACATTCCATTCAGAGCCTTGATAGGATGCCAAAGCCCCGCAAGGAACTTGAAGAGTGATGTTCTGATAGACATTGAAAAATGCATAATCATACGACGTCATTGTTGGAGGTGTCGTACCATGGCAAACGATACGACCTAATCCTCTGCACCAGCCAAAAGCGTCATCTCCAATGCTTTGGATGTTGCTGCCCAAAGTCACTGAAGTCACCGATTGGCAGAAATAGAAGGCATATTGCGCAATGTGCGTGACGCTGTAGGTGATGCCCTCGTATTCAACCGTGGCGGGAATGACCACATCGCCTGAATATGAAGCACCTTGCGAGCTTTCCAAAAACGCGCTGTTCATCACCGTGGCTGTGTGGCCCGAACAAACGAGGCGGTAATACACCCCGTCGATGCAGACATCCTGCGACGCGGCCTCCATAACAGTGGCATAACCGGCTCCGTTGCCACTCCAGCCGTAAACGGGATCAAGATAGTTGTCTTTTGCGCCGCAAGGCACCGTGATGCCTCCCCAACTGATGCCATAGTTATTAAACACGTTTGCTCCCAAAGTGGGCGGAATGGTGCTTTTACATTCGATATAGATGTAGGGGTTGCCGTCTTCGCCGCATTGGAAGGCTTTTTCGCCAATGGAGGTCACATTTCGACCCAAGGTGAGTTGGTTGGCTATGCTCCCACGGAAGGCATAGTTGCCGATGGTGGTCACCCCGTCGCCTACGTTGATGCTGCTGAACCGATTGACCACGAAAGCGTAGGCACCAATGGTGGTTATGCCATCGTGGATGACGAAGTCGCCCGTGAAAGGGATGCCATAGAAAGTGTGAGGTTCAATTTCCGTCAGCAGCGGAGGCAGGGTAAGCGTGCCTGAACAGCCTGAACAGCCATGGAAAGCAAACTCTCCGATGCTTGTGAGTGTGGCGGGCAGGTTGAGTTGGCCCGTGAGGCTTTCGCATTGGTAGAAGGCTGTGCCGCCGATGGTCAGCAGGCCGTTGGGCAGGTTGAGTGCACCCGTGAATCCACATTCGCGGAACGCCCCGTTGCCGATATGCAGCAAGGCGGTGGGCAGGGTGAGGGTGCCCGTGAGACCTGTGCAGTTATAGAAGGCATTGCTTCCGATATGCGTCACCGTGTTGGGGATGGTTAGGCTTCCAGTGAGAGCGGTGCGGTTTGCGAAAGCATTGTCGGCAATTCGGGTAAGGGTGTAGGTGTTGTTGTTGTAGGTGAGGGTTCCTCTCAGGTTGAGGGTTCCATACGCGTTGGGGCTTGGCTCGACAGAGGCGGTGCCATCGCTCCAAAGTGTGTAGTTTACGTGTTCGTAAGTTTGCGTGGCCACTTCGGTTTGTGCCAGTGCTGTGGTGTTCAATGCGCAGAGCGCGAAAATGAACAGCAGCATCATGGCTGCCTTGCTTTTGGTTTTCAAGTTGTTGGTTTTCAGGATGTTTTTGGTTTGAATCAAGGCAATCATGGGCGCCTTTGCTTTTTGAAGTAAGTTTTTGTCCATGGTTAGGGTTGATTTGTAAGTTGATGAAATAAAAGAACATTTTGCGGGTGCAAAGATAGGGAATTTTTCGGGAAAGTCAAGATTTTTTCGTCGAAGTGCTTGCGGAATGGGGGAAAAGGTGTAATTTTGCACTCGGAAACAAGTCGTGAGCGGCCGATGTATATGGGTAGCGCGAAGTCCCCGCCCGCATAGCATCACACTCTTTGAGCGTAAGCCACCCTCACGCATTCCGGGGCAAAAAAAGAGGCATCATCTGATGCCTTTTTTATTCCTTGCTGTCAATTGCCGTAATGCAATACTGGACTTTTTCATGTGTGCTACGCCTCACGCCCACCGTCATCTTCACCGTTCCGATGCCAACAAGTTCATGCTCCATTATCAGGATCCTTTCAAAAGGTTTCTGGTTTTTGTTGTCCTGTTTGGGCTTCCTGACAGACACTTTCTTTGCTCCTACGAGAATGGAATCAAGTTGAAGCACTGCCAATGTCGAAAAGTAGCTTTTGGCTGCGTGTTCGCTGGTTTCGATGATGGACACCATTCGGATATTGATGTAATCTTTCAACGAGATGTTGTACTTCCTTTGCGAAGGATTCTTGGTTTTCCACTCGCGGTAGAAGTCGCGGATGATGGCTTCCCTCGCCTTAATGTCGTCAATGGTTTTGCCTTCGGGTATCATTGCCATATTGTATTGGATTACAGGTGTTTGCTATATATGATGTTTTTGGTTTGAATCAAGGCAATCATGGGCGCCTTTGCATTTTGATGTAAGTTTTTGTCCATGGTTAGGATGGATTG
>ONVP01000300.1 GCA_900321315.1 uncultured Bacteroidales bacterium | reverse complement strand
CATGTTGGAGAAAGGCGCGTTTTTCTGTCCTTTCCAGTGCTTGTTGAACATGGGCTGCAATTCCTTTCCCATGAACTCCTTGACGGCATCTTCGGCGTATTGCTGCATTCGCGAGTCGATGGTGGTGTATATGCGCAGGCCGTCGCGGTAGATGTTGTAGGGCTTGCCGTCGGCACGCGGGGTGTTTTGCGCCCAGTCGGTGAGGTAGCCTCTCAAGAACTCGCGGAAGTAGGTGGCTTGGCCCGTGTTGTGGTCCATTACGCCGAAGTGCGTCATGTCGAGTGGGATTATCGAGATGGAGTCGCATTCGGCTTGGGTGATGAAGCCGTTGTCGGCCATTTTCTGGAGCACGAGGTTGCGGCGGCCAATCGAGCGTTCAGGGTTTCGTATGGGGCTGAAGCGCGTGGGAGCGTTCACCACGCCGGCCATCAGCGCGCATTCCTCGATGTTCATCTCCTTGGGTGTCTTGTCGAAGAAGGTGCTGGCCGCCGAGCGGATGCCGTAGGCATTGTGGCCGTAGGCCACGGTGTTCAGGTACATGGCCACGATTTCCTCTTTCGAGTAGTTGTGCTCCAGTTTGGTGGCGGTAATCCATTCCTGGAACTTGCGCAGCACGAGCTTTGGGGTGCTCAGGTTCTCGTCGCGAGGGAAGAGGTTTTTTGCCAGCTGTTGTGTGATGGTGGAGCCGCCGCCTTTCTTGCGTCCGGTCAGCACGCCGAAGGCCACGCGAAACAGCGCCTTGCGGTCGATGCCCGAATGTTCGGTGAAGCGCTCGTCCTCAATGCTGATGAGGGCTTGCGGCATATAGGGCGAAAGCTCGGCGTAGCGCACGTTGGAGCGGTTCTCCACATAATAGGTGCCCAGTAGCTTTCCGTCGGCGGAGATGATCTCTGTGGCGAGGTTGGTTTGCGGGTTTTCCAGTTCCTCGAACGAAGGCATGGCGCCAAACAGTCCCCAACTTACGCAGGCGAAGAACAGGATGACGAGCAGCAGAAGTCCTCCGAAGCCCATCCACAGGTTGCGGATGGCTTTCGATTTGCCAGATGTTGCGTTCTGTTTCTTTTTCGTATTGTTCATGGGTTATTGTTTTTCAATGAATAGTCCGATGTCGGAAATGCCTTTTAGCACGGGTTCGCGCATGGCTTGCTCTATTTCGAAGTGATAGGTGCCGCGCAGCGGGAACAGCAGGTTCTCGTTGAGCGTGATGTTCATGTCGCGCATCGAGCCGCTGCTCTTGCCAATCCAGCGGCCTTCAGGCGTGGCCAGGGTGCATTCTATGGTGTCGTGCGTCAGGTTGCCGTTGGGCATCCGTGTGTGCAGGAAGACGAATAGGTTGCTGTAGCGGTAGTTCTCCAAGTGGCGCAGCCCAAGGCCGAACAGGTAGGGGCTGACAGTGTCGTTGATGTCGATGTCAAAGGCCACGCGGTTTTCCTGCTTCCACTCGGCTTCGGGGATGACGGTGCGCTTGTCGAACGAGTCGTTGTCGCATGATGCGAAAGCCAAAACGGCAAGCATCAATATTGCAATGCTGGATGCTGAGTGCTGAATGTTGGATACCGAAACACGACGCTTGTTCCGCATTCCGCATTTCGCATTCTGCATTATCCTGTCAAACTTTTTCATCATCAGTCACTCATCTTTTTGAGGTCGGCTTCGCCGTAGCCTTCGTTGGTGTTGGTGTGGGCTTCCATCGTAACGGCGTAGTCCTCGAGCTTTTCGGGTTTTTGGCCTTTCTTGTTCATCGCGATGATTTCCTTCACCTTGTCGACGGGGAGGGCCATGATGTTGCTCTTGTCGGAGGTGTAGGAATACCACATGATGCCTTTGAAGACGTCGTTTTTCTGGTGCACTGCGTCGCCGCTCTTGAATCTTAGCACGATGTTGGGGTCGGAGAAGGCTTTGAGTGCGTCGGTGTAGGCTTCATATTCATAGTTGAGGCAGCATTTGAGCTTGCCGCACAGTCCGGCCAGTTTCTGCGGGTTGGGCGAGAGCTGTTGCACGCGGGCCATGTTGGTGGTTACCGACTGGAAGTTGCTGATCCACGAGGCGCAGCACAGCTCGCGTCCGCACGAGCCGAGGCCGCCTAATTTGGCCGACTCTTGCCTGACGCCGATCTGGCGCATCTCGATGCGGATGCGGAACTCTTCGGCCAATTTCTTGATCAGTTCGCGGAAGTCGACGCGCCCGTCGGCGGTGTAGTAGAAGATGGCCTTGGTCTTGTCGCCTTGGTATTCCACGTCGTTGAGCTTCATCTCCAGACCGAGGTTGTCGGCGATGGTGCGTGTGCGGGCGAGGGTGGCTTTCTCCAGCTTGATGGCCGACAGCCACTTCTCCACATCGGTGGCACGGGCGCGGCGGTAGATTTTTTTCATCTCCTCGAGCGGTGTGCGGAAGCGCTTGCGTTTCATCTGCCGTTCCACGATGCGGCCCGTCAGGGTGACGATGCCGATGTCGTGCCCTATGGCGGCTTCAACGGCCACCATGTCGCCTTCCTCAAGCTCGAGGTCCTCCGGATAGGTGAAAAAGTCCTTGCGGTCGTTCTTGAAACGCACCTCGGCGAGGCACACCTTGCCCTCCACCTCCTTGTTCTCATAGTCTTTCAGCCAGTCGTGTTGGCTCAGCTTGCAGCGTCCGCAGCACAGCGCTTTCTGGTCGCCAATGTTGCCGTTGACCAACCTTCCGCCACGGTCAAACACCTGTTCCTCTACAATGGATTCTTCGTTTTTATGCTGGTTTTCAATCATTTGCATTCTTTGTGTTTTATTATGGATATAAATCGCAAAATTACAAAAAAAATCAATACCTTTGTGGCCGAATTTCACAAAGCCGATTATTAACTTTAACCTTAAATGATATGCAGAAGATTGTTTTAGCCGCCCTTGCGGCATTGTTTATGGCGATGGGATTTTCTTCCTGTGGCTATAACGCTATGGTTTCCAAGGAAGAAGCCGTTTCTTCCGCTGTCGGTAATTTGCAGACAGCCTATCAAAAGCGTGCCGACTTG
>ONVP01000304.1 GCA_900321315.1 uncultured Bacteroidales bacterium | reverse complement strand
CTCCTTGGCGATGTCCGACAGGTATTTGTCGAGCGTCCCCGTGTCGCGCTGCGTAATCTGTTTTGAAATCTTAAGTTGTCTCATGGTCTTAAATCTTTAATTGTTTTACATAAAATTCCACACTGCGTAGTCAATCTCCACTTGATTTTTTTCGCATAATCTTTCGGTTCAGGGAGAGGTCGGGCGAAGCCGGCTCTCCCCACTCCGAAAGTGAAATCATATCAAAAACCGTACCGAAGTCTTTGACTTTCAGAAAAATTGCATCAAAAACTCCACATTAGTAATAGAACGAACCCATCATGCCGTTAGGATACACGCCTTCGATGGTGGTGCGGAGCGATCGGTTGCTCTTCAGGGCGTTTTCCAAGTCGGCCTTGTTGCTCACGGCGTTGCCGTTCACTTTGGTGATGACGAAGTCAACAGGGACACCGGAGTTCATGAAGCGGCCTTGGCGTATCTCCACGATTTTCAGGCCGTTTTTGATGCTCAGGCGGGTTCTCTCGTCTTGATTGACGGGTTGCAGCATCAGTCCGAACTCGGCGTTGTAGAAGCTGTCGCCATTCCTGACCACATCCACGTTGCCGGCCTCGTTGAGTAGGGTCAGCGTGTAGTGGTGGTGCGAGCCGTGGCGGTTCACCTCCACATCCACCTTGTCGCCCGGACGGAATTGTCCGACGCTTTCGCGGAGTTGCGTGGTGGAGTTCACCGCCTTGCCATTAATCGTGGTGATGACATCGCCCGACCTCAGACCTGCCAATTTAGCAGCACCGCCTTCGGTGACTTCCGCGACATACACGCCCTCAATGTTTTCCAAGCCTTCCTTTTGGGCAATCTCTTGGGTGAGTTCGGCAATCTGCACGCCGAGATAGCCGCGTTGGGTGGTGCCGTAAAGCAGCAGGTCGTCAACCACCTTTCGGACGATGTTCGACGGGATGGCAAAGGAATAGCCTTCGTAAGAACCTGTGTGCGAAGCGATTGCCGCGTTAATGCCGACCAACTCGCCCTTGGTGTTCACCAATGCGCCACCGCTGTTGCCAGGATTGACGGCGGCATCGGTTTGGATAAACGACTCCACCGAGGTGCCTTCGCCCAAGATGCTGAGGTTGCGTGCCTTGGCGCTCACGATGCCCGCCGTGACGGTAGAGGTAAGGTTAAACGGATTGCCGACGGCCAACACCCACTCGCCGATGCGCACATTGTCGGAATTGCCGAATGTAAGATACTCCAAATCAGATGCTTCCACCTTGATAAGGGCCAAGTCGGTGGTCGGGTCGGTCCCGATGATGCTGGCGGAGCGTTTCACCTTGTTATTGAAAGTGACCTCCACCTCGTCGGCGCCGTCCACGACGTGGTTGTTGGTGACGATGTAGCCGTCGGGGGTCAAGACCACGCCGGAGCCGTAGGCCACCATCGTGTTGTTGCGCGTCTGTCCGGGATAGCCGTAAAGCTGCCCGAGCAAAGCGCCGAAGAAGTCGTTGTAAGTGGTGCTTTGCTTCACCACTTTCGTCATGATATGCACAACTGCGTTGACGCTGTTTTCGGCAGCATCCACGAAGTCAGGGGTGTTTTGCGCGGGCAAAAAGGCCGCACGGTGCACCGCAGGTTGCTGAACCTGTTCGATTTGCGAAACGGGTTCCTTTTCAGGTTGGCCTGGTTCGTTGTTTTGGGTTGAATTGCCACACGATGCCGCCATCAGCAGTGCAGCCAGCATCCAAGTCATATTCACTCTTCTCATTTCTTTTGTGTTTTTATGGTTTCTTTCATTATTAATGCCATTTTCCCGCATTTATTGCGCCAAAAAGTGTAATTTTGGCGGAAATTTTGGCGGAGAGGGCATATCAAATTACATGCCAAGTCGCTGAGTTATTGCCACTTTTTCACTAAGAAACAGCCATGTTCATCAAAAACGACACAATTGCGCTACGCTGCGCCGAGCCGGAAGATGCCGGACAGATTTACCGCTGGGAAAACGACCGTTCCGTTTGGCGCGTCAGTGGCACCCATGTGCCTTATACCCTGTTCCAGATCGAGCAGTTCCTGTTGGGCAACAACGACCTCCTCTGCCAAAAACAGCTCCGCCTGATGATTGACCTGAACGAGAGCCGAACCTCCATCGGCTGCCTTGACCTTTACGACTACGACCCTGTCAATGAGCATATTAGCATAGGCATTCTCATTGATGCGACACATCGCAAACAAGGCCATGCCCAAGCCGCACTTGCGCTTTGCATCGACTACCTTTCGCACGACTTGATGCTCCACCAAGCCCATTGCGCCATCGACGAGCTGAATGTGGAAAGCCAGCATCTGTTTGAGAAACAAGGATTTACACTCTGCGGACGGCGCAAGCAATGGATCAAGACCGCGCATGGGTTCATCGACGAGCTTGAATACCAAATAATTCTGTGAATTGCTTGAAACAATGTCGTTTTTTTCCCTACTTTTGCGGCAAAATTCAACACCCATTCCGAACAATGGCACTTAACAACCTTTTCACACGAGGAAGCAGCCGCGAGAAGCACTTCTTCCCAACATACGCAAAACAAGCTGAAACAGCGCAGATTGCAGCCAAGTACCTAAAGGAACTTGTCAAGAGCGACGACCCAGAGGAACGCAAGCTGCTCACCCGCATGATCAAGAAACAGGAAACCACCGGAGACGAATTGCTGCGCGAATTCTACGTCGAACTCAACGAGGCTTTCATCACGCCCTTCGACCGCGAGGACATGAATGCCCTCGCCATGGACTTGGACAAGTTCCTCGACTTCATCAACCATTCGGCCAAGACCATCTTGATGTACAACCCCAAGAAAATCGACAAGCAAATCAAGGAGATCATCGACAACATCCACGAGGACGCCACCATCATGCTCGAAATCTTCGGCCTGCTCGACGACCTTGGGAAGAACCACCAACAAATTAGCGAGTTGTGCCAAAAGGTGACG
>ONVP01000307.1 GCA_900321315.1 uncultured Bacteroidales bacterium | reverse complement strand
CGGTCTTCCATCAGGTAGGCCTGCGCCCTGTGCACATAAAGAATCGCGTTGGTGCTGTCGGCATTGATGGAGTCGGTCAGGCGTGCAATGACCTCCGAGAGGGATGCGGGATCCGCCGTCTCCTTGGGCGGGTTGTCCGCTTCGGGTTTGGGATTGCTGTTGCAGGCAAAAAGCGCGAGCAGCAAGCCGAGAAAAAAGATGTGTCTTTTCATTGTTGATGTTTTTGCTACTGACAGCTGGCGATTGGCCGCTGGCAGCTTGAAGGGAGGGCTTCCCTGTTTTGGCGAAAGCTGCCAACGGCCAAAAGCCTGAAGCTATATTATTCCTCGCTCTTTTCCAATGCCTCGAAAATCTTGGCGGAGAGTTCTTCGGCCAGTTCGGGGTTGTCTTCGATGAGTTTCTTGACCGAATCGCGGCCTTGTGCGAGCTTGGATTCGCCGTAGCTGAACCACGATCCGCTCTTCTTGATGATGCCCATCTCCACGCCGAGATCGACGATTTCGCCACTGCGCGAGATGCCTTCACCATACAAAATATCAAATTCGGCCTTGCGGAACGGCGGGGCCACCTTGTTCTTGACAACCTTCACCTTCACCCGGCTGCCCATCACGTTCTCGCCGTCCTTGATTTGGCTGACCTTGCGGATGTCGATACGCACCGAGCTATAGAACTTCAAGGCATTGCCGCCTGTGGTAGTTTCTGGGTTGCCGAACATCACGCCGATTTTCTCACGCAATTGGTTGATGAAGATGCAGATGCAGCCGGTCTTGTTGATGGTGGCCGTAAGTTTGCGCATGGCTTGGCTCATCAGGCGGGCTTGAAGGCCCACTTTGCTGTCGCCCATTTCACCCTCGATTTCGCTCTTGGGAGTAAGGGCAGCCACGGAATCAACCACGATGACGTCGATCGCGCCGGAGCGGATGAGGTTTTCGGCGATTTCCAAGGCTTGCTCGCCGTAGTCGGGCTGGGAGATGAGCAGGTTCTCGATGTCCACGCCGAGCTTGGCGGCATAGAAGCGGTCGAAGGCATGTTCAGCGTCGATGAAGGCGGCGATGCCACCTTTCTTCTGCGCCTCAGCCACGACATGCAGCGCCAAGGTCGTCTTGCCCGAACTTTCAGGGCCATAGATTTCGATGATTCTTCCCTTCGGCAGACCGCCCACGCCCAAGGCGTAGTCCAGTCCTATCGAGCCGGTGGAGATGCTCTCCATCTTCTCGGCTTCCGCGCCCATGCGCATGATGCTCCCTTTGCCGAAACTTTTCTCAATGTTGCCTAATGTGGCTTCCAAAGCCTTCAGTTTTTCCTGCCTAAGTCTTGCAGCTTCTTCCTGTGTTTTTTCTGTAGTCATAATTGTTGGGGTTTAAGTAGTTAGTATTTAATGATTTAAAAATTAAAATTCAAGGATTTATGATTCAAGATTCGTTTCGTGCAATCCATTAATTAAAGAGGACAAAGGTAGTAATTTTTGGCATGCTTGCTTCATTTTGCGTTGATTTATTTTCACGCTGCAAAATTACAACACTTGTCAAGACTAAGCCGTTGATTAAACGTTTGTTGTCGATTATAGTCGTTTGTTGTCGGATACATTATTGGTTTTCAAAACATTTTCCTCCAGTCGCAGCCGTTGCGCCACTCGGAGCAGCCGTAGGCTGTCTTTCCCTTGATGACATGGCCCTTGCCGCACTGCGGACAAGGTTGCCCGATGATGGCATCGGGATTGGCGGATGCGGTTTCTCTTTTCATCGGCTTGGCAGCCCTTTTTGTGGTTGTTTTCCTTGGCTTCTCCTCCACCACGGCGGCCACACGGCGGTTGCTATTGTCCATCATAACTGTGGTGACAATCTCGGCGACCATTTGCTTCAGTTCGTCAAGGAATTGTCGGGCTTCGTACTTATGTTGCTCAATCTCACGGAGTTTCTTTTCCCAGATGCCCGTCAGTTCGGCACTTTTCAGCAGGTCTTCGCGGATGAGGCCGATGAGTTCGATGCCCGTGGGCGTGGGTTCGAGGCTCTTGCGCACCTTTCTTATATAGTTGCGCTTGAATAGTGTTTCGATGATGGCCGCCCGCGTCGAAGGTCGCCCGATGCCGTTCACTTTCAGCACCTCGCGCAACGATTCGTCGTCAACGAACTTGCCCGCCGTTTCCATGGCGCGGAGCAAGTCGGCTTCGGTGTAGGGCTTCGGTGGCCTGGTCCACTTTTCGGCCAGCTGCGGCTGGTGCGGCCCGTGTTCGCCCTTGGTGAACACCGGCAAGGTTTTTTCCTCGTCCTCCTGCCCTTCCTTTTTCTCGTCTTCCTGCTTCACCGGCTTGATGACCTCGCGCCATCCCGGGTCCAGAATCTGCTTGCCCGTGGCCTTAAACTCCACGTCTTCAACCTTGCCCAACACCGTGGTGGTGGCAAACTTGCAGTCGGGATAAAAAACGGCGATGAAGTGGCGGCACACCTCGTCATATACCTTTTCCTCGGCAAACGACAAGCCCTGTGGCACCACTCCCGTCGGGATGATGGCATGGTGGTCGGTGACCTTGCTGTTGTCGAACACCTTCTTGCTCTTGGGCAGCTTCTTTCCGGCCAAGGGCGAAGTCAAAGTGGCGTAATTGGTGAGTTTCGCCAAAATGTCGGGGCATTTCGGATAGATGTCGTCGCTCAAATAGGTGGTATCCACACGCGGATAGGTGGTGTATTTTTTCTCGTAGAGGCTTTGGATGGTCTGCAAGGTTTGGTCGGCGGAGAATCCGTAACGCTTGTTGCATTCCACCTGAAGCGAGGTCAAGTCGTAGAGCCTTGGCGGGGCTTCGGTGCCATTTTTCTTCTGCACGGCGGTCACCTCAAACTCTTTGCCACTGATCGCCTCCAGCGCCTTTCGTCCCTCCTCCTCGCTTTTGATGCG
>ONVP01000309.1 GCA_900321315.1 uncultured Bacteroidales bacterium | reverse complement strand
GGGGGCTTGCTTTCCAGAAAAAAAGTCCGCATCGCCTGTTTACTGGCATTGAGGACAAGTGTTTTTATCCTTTGAAATTTTTAGCGGACAGCAATAATTATTTATTGGATTATAGAAAATAATGTGTATTTTTGCTGCTTCAGTATATGTATTATAGCTATGAGAAAACTTCTTTCAATAATTTGCTTTAGTTTAGCATTGTTTTTGGCATTTGAGGCTCATGCCCAACTAATCAATTGCAATCCAGACCTTAACAGAGAACCCTCACGCGACCTCCCTGACCAATACTGGACCGACCTTGTCACCGAGCAGCCCGAAGGCTATGTGGTGGATGCCAACGGCGACGTGCATCTCCATTCTGCCGAAGCCTTGGCGTGGCTTATTTCTACTGTGAACGGCCTCAACGGACAAGAAGCCGACAACTTCGACGGCAAGAAAGTGACCCTTGAGGCGAATGTCGATATGTCGGAGGCGCTGTGGGTTCCCATTGCCGACGGCACCAACCTCGGCGACCCCAATCCCGACAGGCTGAAATTTTGCGGCACTTTTGATGGTAATGGATTTGAGATCAATCGGTTGTGTCAATATAGTCCCTACATGGGTTCGTTCTCCAGTTTTTTCGGCCACCTTTGCGGCGCAACTATCAAAAACGTGGTGATGAAACAGGTCTATGCTGCGGGTAGAAGTGACAGGGACGGCTTGTTTTTCGCCAACGCAGATGCCCAAACCCTTATAGATAGGTGCTATTTTGAAGTGGATGAAGTTTATAAAAGCGATATGAATGAAGACTATTCCATTTTTGGGTATAATAACGAAGGTGTCATCAGAAACTGCTTCACAAGAATCAAGAAAGTTGATTATCAAGGTAATCACGGCATCAATATGGATATGTTTATGCGTTATAACAACGGAACCATCCAAAACTGTGCGTCTGTGGCCGACTCGTTGAAATGGCTTTATTCCTACGGAGGTATGGCTGGAACCAATAATGGGTTGATTGAGAACTGCTATTCATACATAGGAAGTTTCTTTGGAGATTATGAGATATGGTGGCCGCCCGCGCCACGCCAAGGAATGTGCATGGACAATCTTGGCACCATCAAGAATTGTTATTACAATAGTCTTAACGCAGACTATTGGATCCTTGACAACGCCGCATACGTCAATTATGGCACCATTGAGCAAACCTTCCCGTTTGTTTGGAACAACGGTTGGGAGTTGGCCGATTCGGTGTCGGTTCAGGAGAACAATCTTTTAAAAGTTCTCAATGCTTGGGTTGAGCAACAAGACAATATGGGAAACTACTCCCAATGGTGCATCGACGAGTCTGTCCTCCCCAACGGACTACCTGTCTTGTCTTGGTTTGCCGACATCTTGAGCGTCGAAGAAAACGAAGTATCGAGCGATTGCATTTCAATCTATCCCAATCCCGCAGAGGGGGAGGTAACCATAGACGGTTTTGAAGTCGCAGAGGTGCAGGTTTGCAATGCGCTTGGACAGATGCTGAGAAGCTCCAAAGGCAATGCAATTTCCGTTGCAGGTTTGCTGCAAGGCGTGTATCTGCTGCGCATCACGGACGAAAAAGGTGCAACCGCCACAAGAAAAATCATCGTGAAATAAGAGCGAAAGGACTTTTGCTCGAGACAGCCTCTTGTCGTGCAATGGAAGCCGGCAAGAGGCTTTTTTTGTCGTGATAGTAGAAAAAAAACATGTAACGTGTCAATTCAATCTGAAATACTTTTATATTTGCGCCTTGAATTCAATACTGCAAACTATGGCTGAAGATTTTTTCCAAGGATATTGGGGCGCCGCGCTTGAGGTGCTCAAACAATACAACTGCCGCGTGTGGAGTCAGGCCGAGTGCCAGACCACGGGCGGACTTTTCAAAGGCACGATCCTGCCTCGCGCCGCCTTCCAGGACGACCAGCACATCGTGATGAAGGTGAACACGGGCTACAACATCGGTGTCGATATCAGCACCATCACCAGCATGGTCGAGACCGACTACAAGAAAGCCAACTACCACATCCCGGAGAAGGAATTTCCTTATACCGAAGGCCTTCCGCATGTGAAGTTGCTCGGCACGGGTGGCACCATCGCCTCGCGCTTGGACTACCGTACTGGCGCTGTGATTCCCGCTTTCTCGCCTGGTGAGTTGTATGGCGCCGTGCCGGAATTGGCCGACATCTGCAATCTCGAGACGGAGAAGGTGTTTGCCGTGTTTTCCGAGAACATGTCGCCGACAGAGTATGTCGCCTTGGCCAAGAAGATTGGCGAAGAAATCCAGAACGGCATCGACGGCATCGTCATCGGCCATGGCACCGACACTTTGTCACACACCGCCGCCGCTTTGACCTTCATGTGCCAGAACCTGCCTGTGCCGATTGTCTTGGTCGGCTCTCAGCGTTCGTCTGACCGTCCGTCGTCTGACGCCGCCTTGAACCTCATGCATGCCATGACCGCTGCCGGTCACGGTGACATTGCCGAGGTGATGGTCTGCATGTTCGGCCCCACTTCCGACGAGTACGGTTTCTTGCACCGTGGTACCCGTGTGCGCAAGATGCACTCATCGTACCGCAGCACCTTCCGCACCATCGGCGACACGCCTGTAGCGACTATCGACAGGAAGCACGGCGTGGTGCCCATCAAGGAACAATACAACCCACGCCGCACCGACCGTGACGTGAAACTCATCCCGACCTTCGACGACCGCGTGGCCATCCTGTACTATTATCCCGGCATGAAGCCCGATGTGCTTGACGCTCTGGTAGATAACGGCTACAAGGGCATCGTTTGGGATGGCACCGGCTTGGGTCACGTCAACCGTGGCATGTTCGATGCCATCCAACGCGCCACCGACAAGGG
>ONVP01000314.1:2258-5040 GCA_900321315.1 uncultured Bacteroidales bacterium | reverse complement strand
CGAATACATACCCAACACGATGATGGTGTCTTGTGCCAAGGCCATGAGCGATGACACACCGTATTGCCACTTCTTGAATCGGAGGGCGATGTAGCAGAACATGAGGGCCAAGGCCACGATGATGGCGATGATGGACTTGCGGGTCACGTCGCTGGCAATGGTGGCGCCCACTTGTTGCGTGCTCAGGATGCCGACGGTTTCGTCCTCAGAGGAGAATTGATCCATCGTCAGGTTGTTGCCATAGAGGCCCTTCAGGCCGTCGTAAAGGATGGTTTGGATGACGGAATCAACGGCGGGGCTGTCGTTCTTGATCAAGCACTTGGTCGTGATTTTCACTTGGCCGTTGGTGCCGTAGGTCTTCACTTCGGGCGTGGTCCAGTCTTCCACCTCTTGGTCGGCTCTCATTTCGAGGGCGCGGTGGATGCTTTCCTTGTTGAAGCTGACATCAGTCAAGGCTTGGCGCACTTGCTCAACCTTCATGTTCGGGTTGTCGAATTGCACCACGTAGTTGCGGCCACCAGTGAAGTCAATGCCGAGGTTCAAACGACGGATGCCGAGGGAGCCCAAGCTGATCACGAGGAAGCAGATGCAGATGATGAAACTGGTCTTGCGCATGGCGATGAAGTCGAAGTGCTTGTCTTGCAAGAAGTTGCTCGTCCACTTGGTGGAGAAGCTGATTTCCTTTTCCTTATCCAGCATACGCTCGAAGATGAGGCGCGAGATGAAGATGGAGGTGGCCAAGGAGGTCAGGATACCGATGCAGAGGGTGACGGCGAAGCTGTGGACAGGACCCGTACCCAGAACGATGAGGATGACACCCGTGATCAAGGTGGTGACGTTACCGTCGATGATGGCGGAGTAGGCGTTCTTGTAACCGTCTTGTATGGCGAGCTTGATGCCCTTTCCAGCCTTGATTTCTTCCTTGATACGCTCAAAGATAATCACGTTGGAGTCCACAGCCATACCCAAGGTCAGCACGATACCAGCGATGCCAGGCAGGGTGAGCACCGAGCCGAGGCAAGCCAGCACGCCGAACAGGAAGAACACGTTGACGATGAGGGCGATGTCGGCCACAACGCCGGCCTTGTTGTAGAAGAACACCATGTAGGCCAGCACGAGGATGAAGGCGAACACCATCGACCACATGCCCTTTTGCACGGCTTCCTTACCGAGCGAAGGACCAACCACTTGCTCCTCAAGGATTCTGGCGGGAGCGGGCAGCTTACCGGCCTTCAGGATGTTGGCCAAGTCTTGTGCCTCCTCAATGGTCATGCCGCCGCCCGAAATCTGCGAGCGACCGCCGCCGATTTCCTGATGGACAACGGGATAGCTATAAACGTAGTCGTCGAGCACGATGGCGATTTGCTTGCCGATGTTCTCGCCAGTGAGGCGCTTCCAGTCTTTGGCCCCTTGGGGGTTCATCTGTATGGTCACTTCCACTTGGTTGCTTTGTCCGAAATCCTGGCGGGCGTCGGTGATGACTTCGCCGCTGAGGGCGCACTTGTTGTCACGCGACATCTTCAGGGCCACGAGGTCGAGAAATTCCACGTTCTCTCCCGTTTCTGAAGCGTAGCTTTCGGGTTTCACCGTCCAAGCGAACTTAAGCTGGCGGGGGAAGATGTTCTTCGCCCTTGCTTCGGCCAGCATCTGGTTGATGGCGGCGGTGTCTTTCACTTGGGCAATACCCACGCGGGCCGAGTTGGTGCTGATGGGCTGTAGCTTGGCGAACAGCGGGTTCTCCTCTTGGAGCTTGCTGAACTCGTCTTCTTCGGAGAGTGTTTCGGTTTGGCTTTGAGCCAATTGCTCTTCAAGGCTGGCCTCTGCGATGGTGTCGGCCACAGCTGCAATCGAGTCGGCCACTGCGATTTCGCCGTTGTTTTCGGTGTTTTCAACGGTTTCGCCGTTTTCCAGGGCGTTCTTGGCTTTCTTGCTTTGGGCCAATTCCTTGTTGGCAAGCTCAAGGTATTGTTGGATTTCCGAGAAATTGTAGGTCTCCCAGAACTCGAGTTGTGCGGTTCCTTGGAGGAGCTTGCGCACACGCTTCGGGTCTTTGATGCCGGGCAGTTCAACCAAGATGCGTCCCGAGTTCTCCAACTTTTGGATGTTGGGCTGTGCCACGCCGAAGCGGTCGATACGGGTGCGCAGGATTTGGTACGAGCGGTTGATGGCATCCTCGCTCTCGGTGCGCAACACCTTCAGCACGTCGTTGTTGGTGGAGTAGACGGTGATGCCTTTGTCCTTGAACTCATATAAGAAGATGGAGGCTAAGCGGGCGTTGGGGTCAACCTCTTGGAAAGCTTCGCCGAACAGGGTCACGAAGTCGCCTTCGCTCTTCTCCTGCCGCTCGATGGCCAATTCCATCGCCCTCACGAAAGTGGGGTCTTGCGAATTGCCCGACAAGGCGTTGACGATGTCTTTCACCGACACTTCAAGGGTGACGTTCATGCCGCCCTTCAAGTCCAAGCCTAAGTTGATTTCTCTTTCTTTCGCATCGCGGTAAGTGTACTTCTTCACCAAAAGGTTGTACACATTCACGTTGCTGACCGAGTCGAGATAGTAAGTCTCTTTCTGGCTCTTGATGAGGCTCTTCTGCGACTCGTCGCCGTTTGCAAGTTTCGTAGCCTCTGCTTCGGCAAACTTCTCGGCCTTCTTCTCGACACGCTTGGTCACCAAGGTAAACGAGAGCTGGTAGAGAAAGATGAGCGCGAAGATGGCGGCTATCGTCCTGATTACTCCTTTGTTTTGCATTGTAAAACTGTTTTAATTATTTGACTTTTAATTT
>ONVP01000314.1:0-2246 GCA_900321315.1 uncultured Bacteroidales bacterium | reverse complement strand
TTAATTTGTTGATTATTCTAATCGGTCTTTTTTTGCTCTATTCGAGCCTGCAAAAATACGTTTTTATTCTCAATCCCCAAAAATACTTTTTTCTTAAATGGAATTTCTTTTGTTGAGTTTTATTTAATGTGTTAATAATCAGCTACTTGTATTTCAACCACTTGAAAATTTCCTTGTAAGAAAGTTTTTTTCCGTACATCAAAATGCCTGTGCGGTAGATTTTGGCGGCAAACCATGTCATGAAAACGAAAGTGCCGGCCAAAATCACCATCGAGAGCACCACCTGCCATATCGGGACACCGAACGGAATCCGTACCATCATGGAAATAGGGGAGGTGAACGGAATCATTGAAAGCCAGACAGATAGGCTGCTGTCGGGATTGTTCACGATATAGAACGAGGAGATGATGGCGATAATGAGCGGTACGGTGATAGGTAATGTAAACTGCTGTGAATCAGTGTTGTTATCGACCAACGAACCGATGGCGGCGTAGAGCGTCGCGTAGAGCAGATAACCAAGGATGAAGAAAATGATGAAAGTGGTGATGATGGTGCCGAAATCGATGCTTCGCGCGATTTGCATGATTTGTTGCACGCTTTCGTTGCCCATGACATCGTTGGTGGTGATTTCCTGCGTCAAGACGGTGCCTTGCGAAAGCATTCCCGGACCGCTGAGGCCAATGAAGGCCGAAAAGACGGCATAGACCACGCCGGAAAGCAGAATCCACAGCACAAACTGGGTGAGCGCGACCAACGACACGCCGACAATCTTGCCCATCATCAGCTGGAAGGGCTTCACAGAACTGATGATGACCTCAATGATGCGGTTGGTCTTTTCCTCAGCCACGCCTTGCATCACTTGGCCGCCGAAAAAGATGATGAACATGTAAACCAGCATGGACAAGGCGATGCCGACGGCCGGTTTGCCGTTGTAGAACATCTTCGGGTCTGCCGGTTCCGTATAGCGCCGTTCGACCGTGGCGATGTCACCCAGGCGGAAGACGCGGCCGGTCCTGCGGCCGACGATGCGGTAGCCGTCTTCGTCGAACATACAACTAAGGAAGTATGCTTCGTCGTCATCACCATAATTCACGCCCTCAACGACATCTACAAGGTTTATGTACGAGAAGCGTGAGGTAAACCTATATCTGTAAGGCTGTTCGGGATGGGCATTGATGTAATCGTATGCCAGCGAAACGAGTTGCTTGTACAATGCTTCTGCCTCTTCCTTGTGGGTTGCGGGAATGAATAGGTGTGTGCCTGTCGTCAAGCCGAAGCTCGACATGTTGGAGTAACTTTGGGTCATCTGAATAAGCCCTCCATCCTCGCCGATGTCGTCCATAAAACCTTCATCGTGTCGCCAATAGACGGGATAGGTCTTTGCTCCTTTCAGCTTCCGGAACGACTTCAGCACTGGCTCTATCTGTGTCTCGAAAGCCTCTATGTCGAAGGGCTTCATGTCGTCCCATGTGATGCCGTTTGGAATGGAATAGAGATGGGTGTATTGTCCTTTCTCTACATTGCCTTCCTGCCAATTGTCGTAACCTCTGCTATAATCGAAACTGGCTATCTCGCGGGCATTGACAAGCTCCCAGCGATAGGTAAAAGCAGCAGGAGGGAAGAGAAGGGTGTCGCCCTCTTCGCGGAAGGCCAGCGTGTATTTGATGGTGTCGATGTCTGCCTTATGATACTCGTAGGTGTAGCTCTCTGATGCGTCTTTTCCAAGGAGGGCGAAGGTGAGGCGTATGGAGTCGAGCATCGTCACGACCCGCTGATGGCGGGCGGCATTAATGCTGTCGTACGATTCGATGAGATGCTGCCTTGCCGCTTCACTTATCTTCTCGTCGAAGTTGAAGCGAGGTGTCTTCGAAGTGACTTCGTTAAACCAGGTGTACCATTGATGCTCTATGCCTCTGCCAGAGCAGTTCAGTTGCTTGTGGCTGATGCGGACAGAAGATTCCTTCTTCAAGAACTCTTCCAATCGAACAAGACGCTCGTTAGGCTTCTGTGAGTAGGCAGCGGTAGTAATCGCCGCCATGAGGATAATTGAAAGTATCTTTTTCATAATGACGAAGTTAATGATCCATTAGTAATGCTACTTCTTGGCTGAAGCGCTCACCTCGCGAACGGATGTCCTGAACCTGGGCTTCCAAGGCAAGATAAGGGTCGGGCAGCTCGACGAAAACCTCCATAGTCTCCTCCGAAGCAGGGACGGAAGGCTCCTCAATTGCAACCTCCTCTTCTTG
>ONVP01000318.1 GCA_900321315.1 uncultured Bacteroidales bacterium | reverse complement strand
ATGAAAATGAGACTGTTGTGTAAATGTTTTGTGTTTTTTCATTTCTGTATCTTTTGTGCTGTTGCTCAAGCGCAAGAGGTGTCGCCCACCGATTTCATGCGGATGAATCCGTTCCAAATCAACGCGAATCCCGCCGCTGACCTGCCTTACATGAGCGCAGGTGCTTTCGCCGTTGGCAATGTGTGCCTGACCCAGCAAAACACGGGTTTGCGCTACGACAATCTCTTTGATTTTGACGCCCAAGGCCGCCCCGAATACCTCAACCCAAGGAAGTTCGCCAACAGCCTCAAGGAAAACAACGGCCTTGCTCTCAGCATGAAAGAAAACATTTTCTTTGGCGGATTCAGGCAAAAGAAAGGCTTCTTAACGGTGGCTTACAACATCAACGCACGTGGCTTTGCGGGCTTCGACAAAGGATTGTTCGACCTTCTCGCCAAAGGCAATTCGGCGTTTTTGGGCGAAGACAATCCCGCCACGGGCAACATGAGCCTGAGCGCGCAAGCTTATCAGGAACTGGCGGTCGGCTATCAACTGAACGTGACGAAGAAACTCTCGCTCGGCGCAAGGACCAAACTGCTTTTCGGAGCTGTAAATGTAAGCACCGAAGCGCTCTCGCTGAAAGTCGTTACCGACCCCGACACCTACGCCATCCGTATTTATGAGGACATCGCGATGAACCTCTCGCTGCCCGCACCCGCAAGGTTCGAGAACGGCAAATTGCTCACCAATGGGCATTTCGCAGTCGGCAGCTTGTTCAAAAACCTGGGCCTTGGCGTTGATTTGGGCGCAGAATATCGCTTCGACGACCAGTTTAGCATGGTGGCCGCAATCACCGACTTGGGCTTCATCAAATGGAAAAGCGGCACACAGCATTTGCGCGGCAACATCAACGACTCGGGGCAGTTTTACGACGACGGCAGCTTTTTCTTTGAAGGCTTGGACGTGGAACAATTGCAACGTATCATCTCCGATGAGCATTACCGAGAGTTGTTTTTCGACACGCTCCGCGACTATTTCCGCATCGATTCCGAGAATCTGGGCGCATATAAAACCTCGTTGCGCACCAACCTAATGCTGCGCGGCAACTATGATATTGACATGCAAAACCGCGTCAGCGCACAGGTGCAAGGTTGCTTCAGGGAAGACGGTTTCCGTCCTGCCATGACTTTGGCCTATAGTGGCTCATTCTACGATATGCTTGACGTGTGCGCCACCTACACGATGATGCGAGGCAGCTACACCAACATCGGCCTCGGCCTGGCGGGCAACTTCGGCACGTTCCACATCTATGCGGCGACCAACAATATTTTTGGTGTATTCACTCCGCTGAATGCCAAGAATTTCAACTTTCAGGCGGGCATCGTGTTCAATTTCAGAGATATAGACTATACCCAAGGTTCCCACACACCTGAATATTTGGAATGACGACAGCCAAAGTATTCGGCATCAGTCGCCACCGCTTGACGACGGACGGCGAGGGCGTCACCACTTTGGTGGCGTTCAGCGGCTGTCCCTTGCGCTGCAAGTATTGCCTAAACAAAACCTGTTGGGAACCCGATAGAAGTCGGCTTTACACGCCGGAACTTCTTTTCGAGGAAGTCAAAATCGACCAGTTGTATTTCCTTGCCACGCATGGCGGCATCACTTTCGGTGGCGGCGAGCCTTTGCTGCAAGTGGAGTTCATCAAGGAATTTCGCGAACTTTGTGGAAACCAATGGCAAATCGTGGCTGAAACTTGCCTCAATGTGCCTTTCGGGAATGTGCAAGCCATCGACCCGATTCTGGACGGCTATATCGTTGACATCAAAGATATGAATCCTGACATTTACAAAGCCTATACGGGAAAGGACAATGCTTTGGTTTTGAGTAATTTGCAATGGCTTTTGCAGCACGGCGACCCGAACCGTATCATGGTGCGCGTGCCGCATATCCCCGACTTTAACACCGATGAAGATGTTTTGCAAAGCATGGAACAATTGAAAAAGATGGGCGTGAAGCATTTTGACGAGTTCCAATATATAATAAGGTGAGAATAGTTTGAAGTTTGTGGTTATTAGTTGACAATCAGTCCTGTAGGGACGGCAGCGCAATAGGCAGGTGGTGTAAACCCCTGCCGATGCGAATAATTAGGGGTTAGTTAAAAAAATAATGTTATATTTGCCGCATTATTCAAAAAATCGAATCCCATGCACAAAGGCAAACAAACCTGCAAAATCCTAAAGGAAATCCGCAAGCAGATTGCGGCGGAGAACGACATTAATTTGGTCATCGAGGAATGTACCTACCAAGGCGACTGCCTCGGCACTTGCCCGAAATGCGAGGCCGAAGTGCGCTATCTTGAGCGCGAATTGGAGAAACGGCAGCGACTGGGTAAGGCGGCAGTCTTCGCTGGAATGACGATTGGAACCTTGTGCGCCGCCACTTCTTGCGACAAGCTCATCCCTCGTCCTTTGGAAGGCGATCCTATCCCTCCCGATTCCACCGAGATGCAAAACTCGAATGACACGCTACCCAATGACACACTAATGCTCGAAGGTGATGTGATGGCACCTGTGCCGGATAGTTTGGAAAAGGGAAAGAAGGCCGGATGCAATAGCGTTGTTAAGGAGAGGTTGGAAATAGTGGGGGAAGTTGTTGACGAGAATGGGGACTATACAGATGGGTATGTCGCGCCTTGGACAGATGACTCTGACGAGCCTGAAGTTTATCAGATTGTCGATGAAATGCCTGGT
>ONVP01000320.1 GCA_900321315.1 uncultured Bacteroidales bacterium | reverse complement strand
GGCCTTAGGCTCTTCGGCAACCTTCTTGGCGGCCTTCTTTGCAGGCTTTGTCACCTCGGCCTTTTCTTCATTAACCTCATCGGCCTTAGGCTCTTCGGCAACCTTCTTGGCGGCCTTCTTCGCAGGCTTCGTCACCTCTGCCTTTTCTTCCTTAACCTCTTCAGCCTTAGGCTCTTCGGCAACCTTCATGGCGGCCTTCTTCGCAGGCTTTTTAACCTCGACGGCTTCAGCGGCAACTTCAGCCTCGGCAACTACTTTAGTTTCTTTCTTTGCCATATTATTGATTGTTTTTATTCACGAAATAACAAACCGCATTGGTATTGGTTTCAGCGATTTCGGCTGCAAAGGTAGGAAATTTTTTCTGAATCAAGCCACATATTAATTCTTTCGTGAATTGTTCGGTCTCAAAATGCCCGCCATCGACCAAGAGAATGTTGCCCTCGGGGACAAAAAAATCATGGTATTTGATGTCGGCGGTGAGGTAAGCATCAGCCATTTGGCGCAAGGCTTCAGCCATAAACGGACTTCCCGATCCGCCACAAAGCGCCACTTTTTGGATTTTGCGTCCCGTCAAGGCGGAATGGCGCAGGCATGGAGAAGCGATTATCTCGGACACAAGCTTCAGAAAATCAGTTTCTTCCAGCGGTTTTTCCAATTCACCGACCATGCCTAAGCCGCAAGCACCAGGTTCGTCGGCGGAAGGCTGCAGGAAATGAAGGTTTTTCAATCCCAACTTTTCGGCCAACACGCGGCTCACGCCCAAATAGCTGTTATCCAAGTTGGTGTGCATGGAAATCAAAGCGATGTCGTGCTTGATGGCCTTCATCACGGCGCGCTCAATGTAAGTTTGAGGCGTCAAATGCTTCAAACCATTGAAAATCAGCGGATGATGGCTGATGATGAGGTTGCAGTTCTTGGCAATGGCTTCATCCACAACCGCTTCAGTGATGTCCAAACAAATCAAGGCTTTACGCACTTCGGCGTTAAGGTCGCCCACTTGCAGGCCGGCATTGTCGTAGCTCTCCTGCCAATGCAGCGGTGCAATTTCGGTAATGCAGTCCAAAATGTCTTTTACGGTCATAATTTCAAAATTTGGCTCAAAATTACGGAATTTTGCCTAATTTTGACCCCGATAATGAGAATTTTACTTCTTCCCATAGCACTTTTGTATCATATTGTGCTCAGTATCAGGCACAAGCTATATGATTGGCGCATTTTGAAGTCGTGGCGCTTCGATTATCCGATTATTGGCGTGGGCAACCTCAACCTTGGCGGGACGGGAAAAACGCCCACGGTGGAATACCTTATTAATATATTGCGCCCGCATTACCATGTGGCGACGCTCAGTCGGGGCTACGGACGCAAAACGAAAGGTTTCCAACGCGCTGACAATCAAAGCACTTACGAGACCATCGGCGACGAACCTTTACAGTATTTCCGCAAATTTGCCGACATTCAAGTCGCTGTCGATGAAGACCGCTTGGATGGCGTGAGGAAATTGATTCGAGGCACAAAAACTCCAGATGTCTTTCTTTTGGACGACGCTTTCCAACACCGCAGAATCAAGGCGGGACTAAATCTTTTACTAACTGATTATCAGCATCTTTACTGTGACGATTTCCTCTTTCCCGCGGGCACTTTGCGCGACATTAAATCCGCAGCCAAACGTGCCGACATCATTGTGGTCAGCAAGTCGCCGAAAGAGTTGGAAGAAACTGAAAAACAACGGATTATCAAGAAATTGAGGCCCAAGAAGCATCAAAAGGTGTATTTCTCCACTTTGGAGTATGCGACTTTGCAGCCTTTGAACGAGATCGCGAAACAAGTTTCCGCCGAGAATGCCGATTCTGTTTTGGCCTTTTGCGGTATCGCCAACCCGAAACCTTTTGTCGAAGAGTTGAAAAAACAATACCAAACCGTTGATTTTCTGTATTTTGAAGACCATCACGCCTATACAGAAACCGACTTCAAAGCCAGCCAAAAGCGTTTTGAAAGCCTTGGCGGTGGAAAGAAAATCATCGTCACCACCGAAAAAGATGCCGCGCGATTGACAAATTCTCCTTATCTTTGTCATTTTGAAACCGCGCCGCTCTACGTTTTGCCCGTCGGGGTGCGGTTCCTTGAAGAAGAAAAGTTTAACGAAGAAATATTGAATTATGTACGACAGAATCCTCACCACAGTTGAGTATATCGACAAGAAAACCAATAACTTCCGTCCCGAGGTCGGCATCGTGCTTGGTTCCGGATTGGGCGGTTTGGCCAACGGCATCGACGTGGAATGCGCCATCCCCTACGCCGACATTCCCAATTTCCCCGTCTCGACGGTGAAAGGCCACGAAGGGCGACTGCTTTTCGGCAGCATCGCGGGGCGCAAGGTGGTGGCCATGCAAGGACGTTTCCATTTTTATGAAGGCTACCCGATGAGCGAGGTGGTCTTCCCCATCCGCGTGATGATGAAATTGGGCATCCAGTTCCTCATCCTCAGCAATGCGGCAGGTGGCCTCAACCCCGACTTCAAGGTTGGCGACATCATGATTATCAACGACCAGATTCATGCCATGCCCAACCCGCTGATTGAGCCGCACGACGACCGTTTCGGCGACCGTTTCCCCGACATGAGCGAGCCTTACGACAAGCGCCTTATCCGCTTGGTCGACGACA
>ONVP01000322.1 GCA_900321315.1 uncultured Bacteroidales bacterium | reverse complement strand
ATCATCCAAAGTTCCTTCTTCCTTTTTTTTCCTTCCTACCTGAGAAAACCTGTAAGAGTTAAAGCTTTGAAAGCTACTGACTTCATTTCCTATCAGAAGTATCATTGTTTCTTCCCCTATGTTCTGAATGTTATTCGTGTCCTCGACATAAGTCAAATCATATTTCACAATATAATTGGCAGCGTCAAGCTTTATCATGGGATTATCAAACCATTGGGCGTTCAAAAGCAATGGGAATAACGAAACGCAAATTAGAATTCCTATTCTTTTCATCCGAATTATTTGTTTTTGTTGTTAATATCTGAATGTAGAAGGACAGGGGTGTTTCCACCCCTGTCTAATTTTAGTTTCATTTGTCCAATTTCTTAACAGATACCATACAAAAGAGTTGAACAAATTGTTGCAATTGCTCCGGTGTGCAAGCTTGGATATAGCCACAATCTTCCTCCCCATCTCCATCAAGATCGCATCCGCAACATACATGATAAGTAGGGCAATCATTCTGCGCCATTATTTCCATCGGCGCACCAAACGTGAAAAGTCCCATGAAAGACAGGACGAACATTGATTTTCTGAAAACTTTCTTCATTTTTTATCGATTTTATTTGTTTCTACTCTTGTTGTTTAGGCCATTTTGCGCTTCCCGTGCTGCATGGTGCATGGCCTTGCAGCGCAGGGGCGGCTCGCTTGGCCGCCACCAGGTGTGTTGTGTCGCGTCCCCGCAATCGGCAAGCGCTTCCATTGCGGGGACAAGGTTCGAATGAACTTGTTCTTGCCCATTTTGTGAGGTTCCGTGGCCAGCCGCCGGGCTTGCCGTCCTTGCGTCGTGTCACAAAATTCTCCATTTTGGTTAAAACTCAGTAAATTATTGATTATTAGATACTTAGTGAGGGGGGATAAATGCAAAAGCAGCTGCAACGAACATCCAACTTGCATCAGCGGCTCGGAGGAAACGGGTGAGAATTTCTGTCAGGCGTTTCATGGGCACTTTTCTTTACGGGACAAAATTACGAAATATTTTGTTATTGTCAATCATTTGGGAAACTTTTTTTCAGAAAATGCTTAATTTGGAATCCCCGTTCCAGCGGATTTGCAATCCGCTGGTGCCGAGTATAGAGATTTGCAATCCCATTTGAAGGTTCTGGCTTCCTTGGCGCTGGCATATTGTTTCGGTGGCAAAGATAGATGTTCTCATCCAATCGTGCAAGCCTTTTTTCGCATTGCAAATGCTGATGCTCGCGGCTCCCGAATTAGGAAATTCGGGGGAACGGGGTCATGTCCGTTTTTTGTCGGCAGGGGTTCACACCGCCTGCCTAATGTCCTGTCACCCCGACGGGATTCCCTCGTGCCGCCACCGCGTCTGAAAGACGCAACCTCCCGTAACCGTAGGTCAGCGACCTACGGCAAACGCCCCGAAAGGCAGCACCACAACAGCGGCCAGAGTCACGGAGTGACGATGGATGTTAGGCAGAGGTGAAATGCAATGCAACCCCTGCCGATGAAAAACAAATCCGGGAGAACGGGGTGCTTCCGCGCGCACGCGTGAAGGGTGAATCATTGTCGAAGTCAGGAAAGATAGTAACTGTTTTTCAATTCACAAAATGAGTTTTTGCGGTTTTCTCTAAATTGTGTACCTTTGCGCCAAAATTCAAGTCAATGTCCATCCAAATCAACCATATCACCAAGCAATACGGCGAACAGCTCGCCCTCAATGACGTGACGCTCTCTATTAATAAAGGTATCGTCGGCCTGCTCGGCCCCAACGGCGCGGGCAAGTCCACGCTGATGAAAATCATCACCTGCTTCATCCCGCCCACCTCGGGCACGGTGAGCGTGAACGGCCACGATGTCACCGACGAGCCTATGGCCGTCAAGCGCATCGTGGGCTACCTGCCAGAGCACAATCCGCTTTATTTGGACATGTATGTCCGCGAATACCTTGAGTTTGTGGCCGGCGTCCACCAGCTGAAAGGCGAATCGGCCAAGAAACGCATCTCGGCGATGATTGAGGAAACAGGCCTCGGCATTGAGGCGCACAAGAAAATCGGGGCTTTGTCGAAAGGCTACCGCCAGCGCGTGGGCCTCGCCCAAGCCATGATGCACGACCCGCAGGTGCTCATCTTGGACGAACCAACCTCCGGCCTCGACCCCAACCAGCTCATCGACATCCGCAACCTCATCAGCAGCCTCGGCAAGGAAAAGACTGTGCTGCTCAGCACCCACATCATGCAGGAGGTGGAAGCCATCTGCGAACGCGCCATTATTATTAATAAAGGTGTGGTGGTGGCCGACGACAAGATTGAGAACCTGAAACAGGAAAACTCGGCAAGCAACGTGGTCGTCGTGGAGTTTGAGACCGAAGTGAGCGAAAGCCTCTTGCGCGGCATTCCGCAAGTGGTTCGCGTACAGCGCGTGAAAGAAAACCACTGGATCATCGAGCCGCAAGGCGACACCGACATCCGCGCCAACCTGATGCGGTGGTCGGTGGAGAAAGGCCTCATCATCAAGACCTTGCAGAAAGAGGACTTGAGCATTGAGGAGGCGTTCCAGAAGCTTACCAAGTAATGCGGAATGCGGAATTGGGAATGCGGAATTGGGAATGCGGAATGCGGAATTGGGAATGCGGAATTGGGAATGCGGAATTGCGTAGC
>ONVP01000326.1 GCA_900321315.1 uncultured Bacteroidales bacterium | reverse complement strand
CTCTGTGTGTTGCCGTTGGTGACAAACTCCAGTTCGTCTTCCACTACAAAGGGCAAATTGGCTTCCGTCGGGTTGATGGTGACGCGCAAGAAGGAGAAAAGACTGTCGTTGGCGGGGATGATTTTGTCGTACAGCTCGATGGCATTCTCACCGTCGAGGTTGAAGCGGAAAGGGGACGCTTCGCCGCCAACCAAACGAATGGAGCTGATTTTCAGGTCGTCGCTGTGGGGATTGTAAACCATCAGCTGGTGAATGGCCGAGCCTAAAGAGGTGAAAACCGTGTCGAACAAGACCGTATCCGCTGAAAACGAGAGTTTTAAGTTGGAATCAGGGTTGATTTGGCTTTCTTTTCTGCAAGCGGAGAAGGCGAGCATGAAAAGGACAAGCATATATAATAGGGTGTGTTTTTTCATGTTTAAGGTTTGAGGCCACAAAAATAGGTTTTTATCTGATACGGTCGGAATCGGAATTTATTGTATTTTTGCGCAAAATTTAGGAAAATGAAACGTTTTGGAATTATTGCCGCGTTAGGTCTCATGCTGATGGGTTTTTGCGGCAAGGTGTCGGCGCAGTTTTTGCCCGACGTGCCTGATTTGAAAGGGAAGATGATTTACGGTGGCGACTTCGGCTTCGGGATGTCGGGGAATCACCTCAACCTCTCCATTGCGCCGCAAGTGGGCTATCGCATCTTCAACCCATGGGAAGTGGGCGTGCGTGGCATCTACCATTTGCAGTGCTATTTCGACCGCGTCTATGGCAACGAATATGCCCATTATTTTGGGTTGGCACCTTACACTAACTTTCAGGTTTACAAGGGTTTGTTCCTCCATGTCGAGGATGAGGTGATGTATGGCTTCGCACGCTGGAACCATGAAACGGTGGGCGGGAATTGGTACAACAGCGTCTTTGTTGGCGGCGGCTACAGGCAGTATTCCTACAACGGCAGCTACGCCTACTTCCTGCTGCTTTACAACCTCTCTTGGGGGGGCATCCAATCCAACTCTTGGGATACGCCCTACACTTCGCCAATCGAATTCCGCGTGGGCTATTGCTTTTGATTAGTTGATAATTGATAGTTGACAATTGACAATGGATAGTTGGTTAGTTGAGCTTAATCCATAACTAAACAACTAAAAACTAAAACATCCTTTCCAGTTCGCGCATGGAATCCTTCTTTTTCAAGGTTTCGCGCTTGTCGTAATAGTGCTTGCCTCGGGCGAGGGCGATGTCCAATTTGGCCAAGCCATTTTCATTAATGAATAAGATGACGGGCACGATGGTGAAGCCTTTTTCCTTCACCTTGTTCTTCAGTTTGCGCAGCTCGCGGGCGTTGAGGAGCAGTTTGCGGTCGCGCTTCGGGTCGTGGTTGTTGTAGGTGCCTTGCGCGTATTCCGCGATGTGCATCCCAATGACAAACAGTTCGTTGCCCTTGAAACTGCAATACGAATCCGCCAAGCTCGCCTTGCCCGCACGGATGGACTTGATTTCCGTCCCTGTCAGCACGAGGCCTGCGGTCAGCGTTTCCACGAGGAAATATTCAAACGAGGCCCGCTTGTTCCTTATCTTGACTTGACTTGTGTTTTTCTTCTCCATAGCGGCTGCAAAAGTACATAATTTCGCCGACATTGCCGAAAAAAGCGTACTTTTGTCGTCATGAACACGATAGGACATATTTTTCGATTGACCACTTCCGGCGAGTCGCATGGCGCGACCATCGGAGGTGTCATAGACGGCTGCCCATCGCAACTGAAATTAGACTTTGATTTCATTGAAACTGAGCTGGATAGACGCAAGACGGCGCGAACTTCGCCCGCCTCGCAGCGCAACGAACCCGACAGAATCGAGTGGCTTTCGGGCTTGCTTGACGGCGTTACCTTGGGTACGCCAATAGCTTTCATGGTACGCAACGAAGACTGTAAACCAGCCGATTACGAAGCCTTGAAAGACATTTGCCGACCTTCGCACGCCGATTTCACCTACGAGCAGAAATACGGCCTCCGCGACTGGCGTGGTGGTGGTCGCGCTTCGGCGCGAACGACTTTGCCGATTGTGGTGGCTGGTGCCATAGCCAAACAGTTGCTGAAAGAGAAAGGCATCAAAATCATCGCCAAAGTGACCGAAATGGGCGATACGCAACAAGCTCAGAAAGAGGGTGATACGGTGGGTGGGATTGTAGAGTGCCGCATCATGGGCGCACCAGCGGGCTTGGGCGAGCCGATGTTTGGCAAGTTCTCCGCTGAGTTGGCTCATGCCATGTTCAGTCTGCCGGCTGTGAAAGGCTTCGAGGTCGGCGATGGCTTTGCCTTGGCCAAGATGAAAGGCTCAGAATCCAACGACACCTATATTAATAAGGATGGCCAAATCACTACTTTGACCAACCATTCCGGCGGCATCCAAGGCGGCATCAGCAACGGCAACGACATTGTTTTCCGCGTGGCTTTCAAGCCGATACCGAGCATCGCCAAGCCTCAGCAGACTGTGAACAGGGCAGGGGAACCCTGCGAAATCGTCATCACAGGCCGTCACGATGTGTGCGCATTGCCTCGTGCCGTGGTCTTGGTGGAGGCTTTGGCGGCTATGGTGACGGTAGATGCCTTGATGCT
>ONVP01000330.1 GCA_900321315.1 uncultured Bacteroidales bacterium | reverse complement strand
TCGTCAACGTCACCGATGAGGAAGGACGAAAGTGCGTTAGGAAAGTGTTGAAGGAATAAAAGGATTCCTCCCAAATCTCCGGCCCCTTCCAAGTGGACAATGGTGGGGAAATGACAATAATAACACAGCAATGTCCTGATTGAATATTTACATATAAACACATATTAAGTCATGAAGAAGTACATAATTATATTGTTTGCCATGATGGCGATCGTGGGTGCTAAAGCCCAGACAAAGAACCATATCATATACCAAGAATTTGAACAAGATTTTTGGATTACCCTGACCGTTAATCAGTCGTATGATATAGACATCAATCTTGATGGTTTGTCTGATTTAAGATACACTACTTTTGAAGGGGCGTCAGGGGCGTATACTCTTGCTTCCTCTTTTTCTGCAATATCGCCATGCCAAGTTTGTTATTTCAGTACTCAAGCATGGGGATATCCTTATGAAAACTTCTTTTTAGACACCAATCTCCCTTTAAACGACACCTCTCTATGCTGGGGTGGATTATGTCATGCGGAATCTATTAGCTCTTATCCCAACACCTTCCCGTTATCCTATAAAATAGGCTTAAGATTCTATGATGGCGAGGACTATTATTACGGATGGGGTGAGTTTGAAGAAAACCGCAACGGAGGTTCTGAAGCCTTATTTCACATATCCAGAACCTGTTTTTGTGCCATACCCAACTATCCCCTCCGCTGGGGCCAAACCAGTCTGAGCGATGGCTTTGAGGATGCCGAAGCCGCTGCCTTCGCCAACATTTATCCCAACCCTACCAGCAGGATCATCAGCATCACTGGAGAGACCTTGAAAAACGCTGAAGTCCTCAATCTACTTGGCCAGCGCGTGGCCACCGCCTCGGGCGAGGGCGAAACCATGCAAATCGACATCGCCGGACTGCCTGCGGGTGTTTACTTCGTCAACATTACCGATGAGAAAGGACGCAAATGTGTGCGCAAAATGGTAAAGAAATAAACTTGGCAAACATTTTTAGAACCCAACACAGAATTTTCCTATTTTTGCACCAATTATCAAATCTAAAGCAAAAATGAAGAAGATTTTCAGACTTTTATCGTTGGCCGTCTTGGTGGCCTTTGCGCTGCCCACCTCGGCCCAAGAAAAGAAGCTGTTCACCCCCGCTGACGCTTCCTACAACAACCGCAGCATCTACGCCCAACGCCCCAACCAACTGAAATGGGTGGGCGACACCGACATCCTCATGAAGGTGAAAGGCAACGAAATTGTTACCATGAACACCAGTTCGAAGAAAGAAACCTCGCTCCTGACTCTCAACGAACTGAATGGCTACGCCAACAAAAGCGGCATCGACAGCCTGCGACGCATCCCGCAGCTGACCTGGCTCAACGACTATCAAGCCAGCTTCTATGCCGTGGGCAAGGACGGCATCACCCTCAACCGCCTCGACCTCAAGAAAAAATCCATCACGCTCTTGACCACTATTCCTCAAGGTGCTGAAAACCAAACGTTTTGCAAAAAAACCACGCGCATCGCCTATACCATCGACAACAACCTTTTTGTGGCCGACGGCAACAAGCAAACCCAAATCACCGACAACCCTGAAGGCGTGGTGGCCGGACAGAGCGTACACCGCAACGAGTTCGCCATCGACGGCGGCATCTTCTGGTCGCCCGACGGCAAACTCCTCGCCTATTACAGCATGGATGAGCGTATGGTGACCGACTACCCCATGGTTGACATCACCGAGCGCATCGCCACGGCCAAGCCCATCAAATACCCCATGGCCGGCATGACAAGCCATCAGGTGACGCTGCACATTTACAACATCGCCACGGGCAAGGAAGTCATCGTCAAGACGGGCGAACCCGCCGAGCAATACCTCACCGCCATCACTTGGAACCCCGACAACAAGCGCATTTATATCGGCGTGCTCAACCGCGAACAGAACCACCTGAAATTCAATGAATACGATGCCATCAATGGAGATTTCATCCAAACCATTTTTGAAGACCGCGACGAGCAGTATGTGGAGCCGCAAGGCCCCGCCTACTTCCTGCCCAACAACCCCGACCAGTTCATCTGGAAGGCTCAGCGCGACGGCTATTATCACCTCTACCTTTACACCATCAGCAAAGGCACGGTGAAGCAACTCACCAAAGGCGACTTTGTCATCACCGACTTCAACGGCTTCTCGAAAGACGGCAGCAAAATCTATTACCGCAGCACCGAGGTCAGTCCGCTCGAACGCCATTGCTACATGATGGAACTCAAGAGCGGCAAGGTGACCCAAATCACCAAGGAACACGGCACACATGATGTGGTTCCCTCCGCCGACGGCAAGTATTTCCTCGACTTCTACAACAGCACCAACGTGCCTTATAATGTCGATTTGCAAGACAACAGCGGAAAACTGGTCAGGCGCCTGCACGAGGCAGAGAACCCGCTGAAAGACTATAACATCGGCGAGACGACTATCGGCTCCCTGAAGGCTGAGGACGGCCAAACGCTCTACACTCGCCTCATCAAGCCTTATAATTTCGACGCTTCGAAGAAATATCCCGTCATCGTTTATGTCTATGGCGGTCCTC
>ONVP01000379.1 GCA_900321315.1 uncultured Bacteroidales bacterium | reverse complement strand
AGAGAGTTATTACTACTGCATTTTCAATAAGAACGCGGCGGATGGGAATAAGGAAGAGCTGATCGGTATGGTCGCTGAATCCAGTGATCCGAAGGTGGTCTCCATTAATGAGTTCGGTGATGTCGAAGCAAAGGCTGCCGGGGCTGCGACGCTGACTGTGCGGCCGGCGAAAGGCTCCGGGATCGAATTTGTGCAGGAAGTGAAAGTGCGAAAGTGATGTGGATGGGTTGACCGGAAATGATGCGGATGGTTTGAGAGAGGATTGAGCGATGGTTACTATATCGGAGAGATACCTGCTTCGGATGATCGATCCGGAGAATACCGAAGAAGTAGAGCGCGCCGCGAACGAAGTTTTTTGTGCTGTCGGTGAGGTAGAACTGCATCGGTGTAGCCACGCCTTTGCCGTCCATCTCGATGAAGAGGCCGTAAACGCGGTGTTCGTCGTTGGCAATCAGGCTGTCGCGCACGCCGTTGGCCTTTTGCAGGTGCTTGGTGACCATGGTGTGCACGTCTTCCAAATACTCGCCCAAGTTGCCGTTCACGGGCTTGTGCGTCAAGTGGATGGAGCCTTTGAACTGCGGCATCTCGATGTTGACCCAATCCTTCTCGTCGGGCGAGTAGGGGTCGGGCGTGACGAGCGCGTATTGCGGGCACTCGAAGCTGTATTTGTCGAGCGTATCGACTTTGGTGTAAGCCTTCTCCGGCAGGTCGATGCGGAAGTAGCCGCGAGGCTTGGGCAGGTAGTTCTTTTGGCGGTCGCACGAGGTGGCGAGGCTGGCTAGAACCAAAGCCACCAACGGAATTGTGAACTTTTTGATTCTCATGTTTGTCCTTATTTGGTCGGCCCTTCGTCAGGCTCAGGGACCTTCGTTTTCACGGGAAGTTAGGTCGTTGAGCTTGTCGAAATGCCGGTTATTCTTCATCAAAAACGACTTTCACTTCCTTGATGCGGCGTTTGTCGGCATCGGTGATTTCGAGGTGGAACTTCTCGAAGTTGAACTTGAACCCGATTTCGGGGATGCGCCCCTCGATTTCGAGGATCAGGCCGGCCAAGGTGTCGGCTTCGCCCTGCATGGGTTCAAAGTAATCCTCATCAACGCCGAACACCTTGCAGAAATCGACGATACTGGTCTGGGCCTTGAAGAGATAGCTGCCGTCGTCGAGTCGCGTGTAGTGTTCTTCCTTGTTGGCTTCGTCGAACTCGTCATTAATTTCGCCTACGATTTCCTCAATCACGTCTTCCATCGTAATCAGTCCCGAGGTGCCGCCGTATTCATCAACCACGATGGCGATGTGGATTTTTTTCTCGCGGAAGTCTTGGAACAGGTCATTAATCTTGCGGTTTTCGGGCACGAAGAAGGCAGGCCGGATGAGCTTTTGCCACTCGTAAGATTGCGCGTCCAAGTAGGGCAGCAGGTCTTTCACATAAAGGATGCCGGTCACCTTGTCCAAGGTTTCGTCATAGACGGGAATCCTTGAAAATCCGCTTTTTATGACGGTGGCAAGCATATCCAAGAACTCCATGCCATGCTCCACGCCGACGATGTCGATGCGCGGAATCATCACGCCGCTCACCTCCTTTTCGCTGAACGAGGCGATGCCTTTCAGCATCTGTTTTTCCTCCGGCGGTGTCGATTCCTCGGTGGCGATTTCCACGGCGGTGGAGAGGTCTTCCATCGAGATTTCGCCTTTTTTCTTCTCCAAGTGCTTGTCCATGAACGAGGTGGAGTTGACGAGCAGTTTGCTCAGCGGCTTGAACAGCGCGTTGAGGAAGCGCAAAGGGCGCGCCATGAATCGTGCCACGGCCACGGGGCGGTTGCTGGCGAAAATTTTTGGTGTGATTTCGCCGACGATGAGGATTAACGAGGTGACAATCACCACTTCCAAGAGGAAGGCTGCCACAGGATGGTGGGCCATGTCGAACAGCTGCGCCATGATGTAGGTGGCCAGCAGCGTGATGGTGACATTGACGAAGTTGTTGCCAATCAGGATGGTGGCCAGCAGGGTCTTGGGTTTCTCGCGGAGGCTTAGCG
>ONVP01000331.1 GCA_900321315.1 uncultured Bacteroidales bacterium | reverse complement strand
TCCCTTTGGTAATCTATTGAAAACCATTAGGCAGTAGGCGCCGCTGCGCCCCACCGCCTGCCTAATATCCGTTGTCCCTACGGGACTGGCATCCGCCTCTTTTCCCAACACGTCAGGCTAAATCAAAGCACCCTTTCAGAGCAACCTCTCACTTCATACCTCCTACCGCCTACCTAAATCAACCCTTTCTTAATGGCAAACTTCATCAGGTCGTGGGATGAATTGACGCCCAGTTTAAAGAACAAGTTTCCCTTGTGGCGATCCACCGTGCGTGGGCTGATGAACAATTCGAGGGCGATTTGCTTGGCCGACTTGCCTTGGGCGCACAGCCTGATGATTTCCATTTCGCGCCGTGTCAGCACAATGTCATCGTTGAGTGGCGGAGGGGTGTCCGCACTGATTTCACCGCTCATTACCGAGGTGACGATGCCCGACACTTCTTCTGCCTGCACATCCTTGCCGATAATGCCATCGACGCCCTTGTTCCACAGCCGTTCCACTTCGGGCGAGTCGACTGCGCTTGTGATGACGATTACCCTTGTTTCCGGGCACAGTCTGTTGAGCACTTCCATGACATCGCTCCCGTTGCCATCGGGCAGGAAATAGTCGAGCATCACAAGGTCGATCTCGGTTGGGTGGCTCTCGATGAATTCCACCGCTTGTTTCACCGTTGGCACGGCCTCCATCACCGTGCATTCGAGGTCGGAAAACGACAGCGCGATTTTCATTCCCTCTCGATAGATTGGGTGGTCTTCTACAATAAGGATTCTAATAGTTTTTTTCATTTTTATTTCTTAATGGTGAAGCGCACCGTTGCGCCTTCGCCTTTTTTGCTTTCTATGACCAGTTTGCCGCCGCCGCGCTCTAGCACCTGCTTCGACAGCATCAGTCCGATGCCTGATCCTAACTCGCCCGACGACTGCAAGCATCCTTGGGCGAAGGTTTCCAGAAACTGCGGCGAAAAGCCTTCGCCGTGGTCGGTCACGCTGAGCCACACGCGCTTGCCTTCTTCCTTCGCCTCCACCTTGACTTCGCCGCCCGTGTGTGAGTATTTCATCGCGTTGTTCAGCAAGTTGCGGAGAATGAGCTTCGCCATGTTCTCGTTGTCGCTGGCTGTGAGCGACCCGTCCACGGTATTGACAATAGTCAGTTGTTTCTTCTGCCGCACTGCCTCTTGCGAGCTGATGCAGTTTTCAACCAATGCCCTGACGTTGAACGTGGTTGCGTTGATCATGTCGCCGCCCAATTCCGTCTTCACCCACTCAATGAGGCTCGCCATGTTGTTTTTCAGCATGTCCGACGAGAGCTTCAGTTGCGACAGGTGGCTTTTGATGTCGGCCTCGTTCATCTCGCTATAATGCCTGTTTATCAGGTCGAGCATGAGGTTTTGCGACAGCACCGAGGTCTTGAAGTCGTGAGAAACGATGGTGAACAGCTGGTCTTTGGCCATGTGGACTTTCGCCATCACCTCAGCGTTGCGCTTTCTTTGGATGCCGACGGTCACCACCAGAATGAACAAGGCGAGAAGCAGCATGGTGATGACGAACAGGGTGATGATGGTGAAGCGGCTGCGCCTGTTGTTGGCCTTTTCCAGTTCCAATTGGAACTCCTTCTCGCTCAGGTCGTATTTCACCTGGTATTCGCGGATGATTTGTTGCCGTTTCTCGCTGAACATGGAGTCTTTGAGGACGACCAAGTTCTCCAAGTAGCCCAATGCTAATCCCTTGTCGAAGTGCTTGGAGGCTTCGTAGGCTTCCTTGAGGGTTGTCATCTGAAGCACGTCGAAGTGGTTTTCGCTGGCTATTTCCACGGCCTTCTTGAGGTGGTTTTCCGACGACCTGTATTGTCCCATGCTGGCGTCGATGCTGCCGAGCAGGGCGTGAGATTCGGATAGAAGGAAATCGTCTTTCAGGCTGTCGGCCTGCGTCAAGATATTGGTAGCGAGGGCTTTCGCCTCGTCGAGGCGGCCTATGGCATGGTAGGCCTGACCCAGCGTAATCTCCTTGCTGACCCGCTTGAACGGCAACTTGTCGTAGCGCCGCGAAAGCTCCACCGACAGTTCCGCCATCTCCACGGCGTGTTGCAGCAGCACATTCCTATCAACGCCTTCCTTCCCTATTTCTGCCTGCCGCATATACACATCGGCGAGGTTCTGCTTGTAGGTGGCCAAGTCCCTATAATCCATGGTGTCTTTCGGGGTGCCGAGATTCTCGATGCAGTCATGATATATCCGCTCGGCTTGTTCGTATTCGCCGATGGCGATGAACACCTCGGCTATGTTGTTGCGCATGTAGCGTAGGTTGCGGTCGTAAACGCGGGCGGCGTTGCTTTGGTCGCTCTCGTTTTCGCTGGCCTTCAGCTGCTCCAACGCCTCGGTGCAATGCTCGTAGCTCGCTATCGCCTCGCTGAAGCGTCCCATACGCTGTTGGGCATTGCCTAAAATGTTGTAGCAGCCGGCCATGTCGTAGGTATTGCCTTCGGCCTCATACTTGACGAGTGCCTCCTCGCAAAGCTCGACCACCCTCTCGAAATTCGAGCAGTCATAATAGTGGAAAATACT
>ONVP01000334.1 GCA_900321315.1 uncultured Bacteroidales bacterium | reverse complement strand
CCTTCGGGAACGCTGAATCCTTCCGGCAGCTTGTCAAGTGACTGATATACATACTCAACGGGGATGCCGAATTTCTCCGTGTTGTTGACTTTCTTGAACGCCTCGGCGAAGTCCTCGCGGATGACGAAGACCACCTTGCCGAAACCGGCGCGCTTGGCGTCGTAAATGGAATAGTCGAGGATGGCTTCGTTGTTCGGCCCGACGCCGTCCATCTGCTTCAGGGCGCCGTAACGCGATCCCATGCCAGCGGCTAAAACTAATAATGTGGGTTTCATTTTGTTTATTGTTTGATGTTTTGTGATCTATTCTATTACAGTTACGGGAACTGGCAACATCCCCGCTTTCAGAATGTTTGTTATATCTATTGCTCCCTCTGTGGTCAGATTGCCTCCAGAGATATATGCTCTACCATTGGGGATTTCGCCAGAGACAACGGGATAGGAATACACATAGCCGTCAAACACAATAGCGATTTGTCTGCCGATGTTGTCGCCAGTGATACGTTTAAAAGATTCTGTACCCTCATTATTCATCTCGATAAGAATCTCTGGTTCACCATTATAACTCGAATACTCTAAACGAGCATTTAAAATGGTTTCACCGTTGAGAGCACATTTGTTGTCATGTGACAACTTCAGAGCAATAAGACCAAGAACCTCGTTATCATCAACAATTTCAGGTTCCACTGTCCATGCAAGTTTCAAGTCATGTGGAAACAAGTCTCTCCATTCAATCAGTATCTGGTTGATGGCAATTGTGTCTTTCACCTGTGCTACACCTATGCGCGCATCCCATTCAGGCGAATACTTACCAGGTGTTAACTGATTGTAATTTGGCTTCAGCAAGTCATACAATGGACCCTCTAATAAAAAATTGAAATCGTCTTTTATAGCTGCTTGATTGTAGTTGTTCTTCTCGGCCAACTTAACATTGGCTTTGTTGAAATAATCACAAATCTCGTTGAAACAATAGGTCTCATAAAACTGAAGACATCCATGCGATTGCAGCAATTTCGAAATACGAGCGACTTTATCTTGCCACAATTCCTTGTTTGTGAAATCAATTCGGATTCTTTCGCTGTCTTTCACTCTTTTTACACTGAACTTTGCTTTTTCCAATCCAGGTTCATCTTCGCAAAATAATTGAATACGTTTCTCCATGACTTGACAACAACGGTTCATTATGTTGTCAAACTCTTTTTCAGTTGCCGTTTCTATGGCTTCCCCCGAAACCTCAACCATTATTAAAGTACCATTGGCGTTTTCATGGTTGGAAAAGCATTGGGTAAGCATAATGAGTGATACAACCACAATTGTCGCTACCATTCCAATCCGTAAACCTTTTTTATTCTTCATCATATACTAATCATATACTAAAAAGGTTGGTTACATTGTGTTTATTGTTTGATGATTTTTCTTATTATGCTGTTGTCTGTCTTATCGAAAACCTTCACCACATACAAGCCTTGCGGGAGCGCATGTAGGTCAAGGGTAGGTCGTTGGCTTTGTTTGATTTTGCGTCCCATGAGGTCATAAACCTCAGCATGGCTAAAATCATCCATTGCAATGGTCAGCAAGCCTGTGGTGGGGTTGGGGTGTAACAAACAAGTCTCCAAACCATCCTTGAATTCCTCAACAGACCATGTGTTTTCAGCAAACTCGCTTTGACACGAACCCGACGGATACACATTGTAGTCATTGACACGATAACTATAAGTTCCATTGGGAACAGTGTCGTAGTATTCGAAAGATTCCAAAGTCTCGTCTTTGGGCAAAACGCCTACGATGTAATAATTGTTTTGCGATTCCTCCTTGCGGTAAATCTCATAAAAAGTTCTGATGTCCTCGCGCTGCGGGAGAGCGTCTTCCTTGTTCCAGGTGAGGCGGCTCACCTTCCATTCATCGTTCAATGGCTCCATGTCGATCTCCAAATTCTTTGGCGGATAGCAGGGGCGCACATCAATGGTTTTGGGACATGATTTGTTGGGACATTCCCACCAGTTAGGGTCGGAATATACGTTCACGATGCTGTAACTATGTACGCCGTGCGGTACATTGTGGTCAATGTAGCTCTCTTCGTATGGGTCTATGCCGTGGGCAATCAGTTCACCGTCGCGGTAGAGGTCGGTGTATCCGATGGGCAAAGCTCCGCCTGTGCCAGGACCAATCATGCTGAACGACAATCCTTGCTGGGTTCCAGTTCCCGGGTCGATGAGGGGTGACCAACCTTTATCGGGATCGTAGATACGGGCTTCTCCGGTAGTGGTTTCGCCCAATACGGTGCGTGGAACGGCATACACGCCGCCTTTCAATCTTCCAGTGAAAGTGGCTATGAACCAATAGGTTCCAGGAAGGATGTCATCGAGATACATTCCTGCCGTAATGCAAGCTACTGGACGATTCACTTCTGTAAAGTCGTTTTCACTGGTGCGGTAAACATGCTGCATATGGGTGCTTCCCATGATGTTCTCATCCAAGTTGCCGTAGATGAGTTGTCCGCCATCCAAGGGGTCGCCGTCA
>ONVP01000337.1 GCA_900321315.1 uncultured Bacteroidales bacterium | reverse complement strand
AAGAGGAGGCTTTTGCAGAGAAAAACAGTTTTAGCAACCTCAAAGATCGGCCCTTCAGCGAGATCATTGCCGATATCGGCGAAGCCATCATGGCGGGCAATCATCTTGAAAATGGCTCCTTGTCCGCGACTGAGATTTTCCTCTATCGCAACGACGTTGAAATCCGTAATAGCAATGGGGTGAAAGTCTATCGCACGGGCTATGAATGCCGCATCGAAACCATCCCGAATTATGTGAAGGGCAGTGAGGAAGTCGAGGTCTATATCCCGCTTTCGTTTGAATGCTTCGACGCCAAAGATCTCACCCGCAAAATCGAAGAGGCTTTGACCCTTTTCCCCAACGACCTGAACGCCAACGCAAAACGCAACGAATACCAAGCCGCAAAGGGCACCACCGACCTTTACAACGGCATCATCGCCGAGGCCGACCGCCTCTATGAAGCCAAAGCCTATCGCGAGGCTAAGTCGCAGTACCAGAGCGCGTTGTCCGTTGTTTCTGACGACCCTTACGCCACCGACATGCTCTCGCGCTTGGATCCGCTCATTGCGCAACAGGATGCTGAAGAGGCCGAGCGACTCGCCGCTGAAGAACTTGCCGCACGCTTGGCAGCCGAAGCTGAGGCTGCACGCATCGCCGCTGAGGAAGAAGCAGCCAGATTGGCCGCCGAACAAGAAGCTGCACGTCTTGCTGCCGAGGCCGAGGCTGCAAGATTGGCCGCAGAAGAAGCCGCACGCATCGCAGCGGAACAAGAAGCGGCTCGTTTGGCTGCCGAAGCCGAGGCCGCTCGCATCGCCGCTGAGGAAGAAGCCGCACTCGCCGCCGCCGCTGAGCTGCAAGCCCAATTCGACAATGCCATGAACTCCGGCAACCAAGCCATGAGCGCAGAAAAGTTCACCGAAGCCATCACGCACTACCAGTCGGCACTGACATTCAAGCCCGATGACCCGACGGCCACGGCTCAACTCGCCGCTGCACAAAAGGCCGAAAACGACCGCATGACGGCACTTCGCGCGCAATACAACGCCTTCGTCAAGGAGGGCGATGCCAACTTCAAGACCAACACCTTCGACAAGGCCATCGAAGCCTACACCAAAGCCGAGGAATTGGGCTTGGAAACCTATCCCACCGAAATGATTGCCCGCATCGGCGAAATCATCGAGCAAAACAAACTTTATGAGCTTAACAGCAATCCGATTACGCTCGCCCCTGGCGAAGCCAAACGCTTCGACTTCAACAAGATTGAGGTGGCCGTGCGCCGCTCCAACTATGTCATCATCAAGGTGCGCAACCCGCATCCCGAAAAGACCTTCCCTATGATTGTTTCTTTCGGCGGTGCAGGCGGAAAAAACGGCGGCTTTGTGCTGCCCATCCCCGCCACCGAAGAAGAAAAGACCTTCATCTTCCGCATCGGCGCACAATACAAATGGTTCAGCGAAGACAACACTTGGATTGAAATCGTTTCGGAAAACAATGCGGTGGAAATAGGCGCAGTGGAAATATCGCGAAGCAATTAAGACACTCAAACACAAAGACATACCAAGGCCGCCAGCACCATCAGCAGAGGGACAATCTTGCTGCGGATGTTCTTTTCCCTAAACCCGAAGATGCCATAGACAAACGACACGATGAGGCGCACGCCATACAATATGAGAGGGATGAGCACCACCACGGCGGCTTCTTGCTTCAGGCCTGTCAGGTAGATGACATCGGCCACCGTGACAAACGCCGCCATGGCTGCAATGCCCCAGCGCCACTCGAAGGGCTGCTCCTTGCGCTTGGGATGCCAGACGAGGAAAAACAGCAGGGCCATCATCAGGAAGTCGTAAACCGTGTACCACGCTTGGATGGTGGACGGCGAAATGCACTCCTTGCTGAGGAGGAACTTGTCGTAAACGCCGCTCAGAGCCACAAGAATGGCCGAAGCGAGCAACATATAGACCCACCTGTTCGACTTGAACTGTATGCCCTCCAACTTGCCCGAGCGGTTCATCAAATAGAACGAAACAAGAGCCAAAACCACACCAAACCATTGAACCACAGTGAGTTTCTCTTGGAAAATCAAGAAAAGCAATACAACCGAAATGGCTGGCCTGAGCTGATTGACCGGCCCGACCACGGTGATGGGCAGGTGCTTCATGGCCGAGTAGCTGAACATCCACGAACAGAGGATGATGGCGGTCTTTCCCAATATTAATAGGTGTTGCCTCGCTGTAATTGGCTCGATGAATAGTTTCGACATAAAACCGCCCTCAAAAAGCGTCGGGTGGAACTGCGACAGCAAAACGAAAGGCAGAAACAAGGCTCCGCTAATCATAGTGCTGTAAAAAAGCACAGGAATGATGGCATTATTGACGACAGTCTGTTTCTTGAAGATGTCGTAGAAGCCTAACAAAAAGGCCGAAATCAGTGAAAGGAGGACCCACATAATGTTTCAGTTTTGCGCGGCAAAAGTAGTGGTTTTTATTGGAAGGTTTTGAAAGTTTTGCTGGTTTTGTGATTAAACTAC
>ONVP01000338.1 GCA_900321315.1 uncultured Bacteroidales bacterium | reverse complement strand
ACCTACTTGGATGGAAGCCCCGTTAATGTTTCGGATGACACCGCCAATATAATCGAAAACACGTGGTAAATCCTCTTCTCGCATGGTGATGGCGTTACATTTCGTGTGGAACACGATGTGCATGTATTGCTGGACTAATGTGCTGGCCGTAGTTGTTGTGTGTGTGGTTGGTTCAACGAATGGCAGGGGTTTACTGGCTATTGGCTGTCGTCCCTATGGGACACCGATTGAACCTTCGTCAGACGCAGCGTCACCGAGTCCATGATGCGTTCCAACACGGTGGGGTGCTCGGTGTAATATTTGAGGTTTTGGTCGAATATGCTGTCTGTAATCCCGTAATGTTCAAAGAGTTGTGAGTAGTGCTCCACCGAAATCAGGTTGTAGTTGACGGGCGGAGCACCTTTTTCGCGGTCGCAGGTTTTCATTTGGTTCAGATTGGCCTCAATAATCTGCACATCAAACATGATTTCGACCATTTCCTCCTCGGTGAGCAGTCGCGTTGGCACAAAAACTTTGTCCTTGCTACCGCAGGCGGCCACAAGGACAAAGAATAAGGATATTGTTGCTAATCTTTTCATTATGAATCAATTGCCTACATCCGAAAGGAACTTGATACGCATCAGGCGAACGTCTTCCTCCTCGTATTCGTCTTCGCCGAGTTCGCGGAGGGCGGTCTGTATGTCGTCGGTTTCGGCATCCTTGAAGTATTCGAGAATGTCTTCTTGGTGGTAGATATCCACATTGTTCTCGATGTAGTAATTGATGTCGAGGTGGGTGCCGCTCGACACGATGCTCTCGATTTCTGTCAGCAGCTCGTCGAAGTCAAGGCCCTTGCCGTATGCGATGTCTTCAAGCGGAATCTTTTTGTCGATGTTCTGGATGATGCCGATTTTCAGCGCGGAGTTGTTGATTACCGACTTGACGACCATGTCGTTAGGCCGTGTGATGTCATTCTCCTCCACATATTCCTTGATGAGTTTGATGAACGGTTCGCCAAACTTCTCGGCCTTGCCCGATCCCACGCCGGCGATTTGGGTCATTTCCTCCTTCGTGATGGGGTATTGGATGGCCATGTCTTCGAGCGAAGGGTCTTGGAAGATGACGAAAGGCGGCAGCCCGTTTTGCTTGGCGATGGTCTTGCGCAGGTCTTTCAGCAGGGCAAACAGTGTCTTGTCGGCGCCGCCGTCCTTGCCGCCACTCATGGCGAGGGCATCCGGATCCTCGTCGTCAGGGTTTTCGTAGTCGTGGTCCTTGACGAGCATGATGGTGTAAGGCTTCTTGATGAAGTTCCTGCCTTCCTTGGTCATCTTGAGAATGCCGTAGTTTTCTATGTCTTTGGATAACAGCTTGTTGACAAGTGCCTGACGGATGACAGCCGTCCAATATTTCTCGTTGTGTTCGTCGCCAGCGCCGAAAAACTCGTTGTTTTCCTGCTTGGCTGTTTTGATGTCGCCCGTGAGTTTTCCGGCTAACAGTTCGGCGATGTGCTTGGTTTTGTAGAGTTGCTTGGTGTCTTCCACGGCCTCAAGGACGAGCTTCAGGTCTTCCTTGCCGTCGAATTTCTCCTTCGGGAAACGGCAGTTGTCGCACGAGCCGCAACTCTCCTTGTGATATTCCTCACCAAAGTAATGCAAAAGCAATCTATGTCTGCAAACTGCTGATTCAGCGTATGTTACGGTTTCGTTCAGTAGCTCTCGGGCGATTTCTTGTTCGGCCACGTTCTTGCCCTTGTTGAATTTCTCCAGCTTGTGGATGTCCTCGTAGTCATTGGGGATGGACAGCTTCCCTGCGTCGAGGTCATCGTAGATGGACTGAAGGCCCTCTACGATGTGGTCTGCCTCCTCTTTTGTGAGGATTCCCTGCTTTCCCAGCATCTTTGCGTGGGCGATGCTGCCTGTGATGTCTTCTTGATATAATCTCTGGTCGAAGCCAATGGACGCGTTAAACTCATCCGCCGATGAGGTGGACGCCTTGGCGAATCTTCCTTTCCATAATTTCACGGCGGCACCTCCTGTTACTCGATAAAGTCACTTCCCTTGAGGACTTTCCACTCAAGGCTCTCGTGCTGCGGAGCTCCGCCTTCGACGGTCAGCTTCTGGATCGCACGGATCTTCAGCGGCAGTGAGAACAGGTTGATGAATCCTTCTGCGTCGGACTGGTTGTAAACATCGTCCTTACTGAAGGTAGCGAATTCTTCATTGTACAGGGAGTACGGGGACTTCCTTGCAGCGACGTAAGCGCAGCCTTTGTACAGCTTCATCCTGACGGTACCGGTGACCTGCTCCTGAGTCTTGTCGACGAAGGCGCTGATCGCCTCTCTCAGCGGAGTGAACCACAGTCCGTCATAGACCAGCTGGGAGAATTTCTGAGCGACGATCATGCGATACTGGGTGGTGTCTCTGTCGAGGATCAGCTGTTCCAATCCCTGGTGAGCGGCAAAGAGAATGGTTCCGCCCGGAGTCTCATAGACACCACGGGATTTCATGC
>ONVP01000339.1 GCA_900321315.1 uncultured Bacteroidales bacterium | reverse complement strand
ATAAAAATGAATTTAAGAGTAATCGCGCTTACTGCCTTGATGGCCTTTGCCGGATGGGATGCCAGCGCAAAAGTAAAACTCCCGGCATTCTTCAGCTCCGGCATGGTGCTGCAACAGCAAACCAATGCCCCGCTGTGGGGCGAGTCGAAACCCAACAAGAAAGTGACCGTGACGACATCGTGGGACAAGCAAACCTATACCACGACGGCCGACGCCAAAGGCCACTGGACCGTCAGCGTGAAGACACCGTCGGCAGGCGGACCCTACGACATCACCATCAGCGACGGCAAGCCCGTCAAGCTGAAGAATGTGCTCATCGGCGAAGTATGGATTTGTTCGGGACAGTCGAACATGGAGATGCCGCTCGCCGGATGGGGCAAAATCAAGAACTACGAACAGGAAATTGCCAATGCCAACCACCCGCGCATCCGCATTATCAACGTGAGCAATGCCACAAGTCCCGTGCCACTGAACACTTTTGAGACCACAACCGGCGGATGGCAGGAATGTTCGCCGCAAACCATTCCCGAGTTCTCATCGACAGGCTATTTCTTCGGACGCGACATCGAGAAATTCCAAAACGTGCCCGTAGGACTCATCGGCACAAACTGGGGCGGCACCATTGCCGAGGCCTGGACCTCGCAAGAAGCGCTCATGGCCATGCCCGACTTCCGACAGGCCGTGGAGAATGTCCGTAAGATGCCGGTAACCCGCGAAGAGCGCGAAGCAGCCTACAAGAAGGAACTCGCCGACTGGTATGCTCAGACCGAGACGAAGGAAGGCGGATTCGACAACGGCAAAGCCACATTTGCCGCCACCGACTTCGACGACAGCCAGTGGAAAGACGTGCAGCTGCCCGCAAGAATCGACAATCAGGGCTATGGCTACTATAACGGATTCATCTGGGTGCGCCGCACCTTCGACATCCCTGCAAACTTTGTAGGCAAGAACCTCAAACTGGAACTGGGTAGCGTCGACGACAACGACGACACCTACTTCAACGGCGAACACATCGGACACACCAACGGCGTCGGCGAGAACCGCACCTATACCATCCCCGCACGACTCGTGAAAGCCGGAAAGGCCGTACTCACCGTTCGCATTCTCAACGATGCCGGCTACGTCGGCATCATGCGCGACAACGGCATCATGCTCTCCATCGACAAGAAATCGCCTGCCGCCAACGAGGTAATCTCGCTCAACGGCACATGGAAAAGCCTTGCCAGCACTACATTCAAACAGCTGCCACGCAAGCCTCGTAACATGACCAACGAGCCCAACCTTGCCTCGGTGCTCTACAACGCCATGCTGCACCCGCTCATCCCCTACGCCATCAAGGGTGCCATCTGGTATCAGGGCGAATCAAACGAGTGGCGTGCCTACCAGTATCGCGACCTGCTGCCCACCATGATCAACGACTGGCGCACGCAGTGGGGCTACAACTTCCCGTTCTACATCGCCCAGCTCGCCAGCTTCCGCAAGCAAGCCACCGAGCCTGTTGATGCACGATGGGCCGAGTTGCGCGAAGCACAGATGATGACCACAAACCTCGAAAACACAGGCATCATCTGTCTGACCGACATTGGCGACGCCAACGACATTCACCCGAAGAACAAGCAGGAAGTGGGTCGCCGGCTTGCACTCGTAGCCCGAGCAAAGACCTATGGCGAACCTGTTGTCTACTCCGGACCCGTCTACAAAGGCTATCGCATCGAGGGCAACACCATCCGCATCAGCTTCAACCACACCGATGGCGGGCTGAAGACCAACGACGGCTATGCAAAAATCAAAGGCTTTGCCATCGCAGGGCTCGACCACAAGTTCCACTGGGCCGATGCACGCATCGACGGCAACGACATCATTGTCAGCTCGCCCAACGTGACCTTCCCCATCGCCGTGCGCTATGCATGGGCCGACAACCCCTATTGCAACCTTTGCAACGGCGAAGGGCTGCCAGCCTTCCCCTTCCGCACCGACGACTGGTCCGGACTCACCTTAGGCAAGAAATAAAACCGAGGCAGTACATAGAGAACAGAGGAAGAAAAACAATACATGTCTCTTACATGTAGTCAAACAAAAAATCCCGATTTCATCGGGATTTTTTGTTACAAATACATAGGCGCGACACCTATGCGTCAATTAGTCTGGTTTAGCTAATAACCGACATGGCGCGTCGGCAACGCAGCACTGCCCAGCCAAACCACGCACAACACGCAGCACGCAACAGCAACGGACCGTCGACGGGGCACGCCGCAAACACGAAAGCCACCTGGGCATGAAGCAGATGGAACATCTGCCAACGGCTGACCTTACGCTCAAAAATACCAGAGTAGTAACGACACAAGCTGTCGGCCGGTGCCTGCACAGCACGCATCAAAACAGTCTTCGATGCCTTCAACACTCCGTTCACACGCTCTGCTAACTCGAAAGCCTTGCCGGCCTTTACCGATAATATCAAATTGTT
>ONVP01000340.1 GCA_900321315.1 uncultured Bacteroidales bacterium | reverse complement strand
TACGCCATGAACAGGCGCGTCAAAGGACTGAAAGAAGAATGAAGTAAGTTTTCTTTTCACTTTTTTGAGAGGGGTCGGGGGCGCAAGCCTCCGACCTTTTTTGTTCTGCACATGACAAAGCAAGGCTCCTCCCACACCCGAAAAACAAAAAAATCGTATCACGATGTAACTTTTTGGGCTTTTCTCCGTATTACCAATGCAAACGATGGACAGAATCCAATACAACCGATGCGTGGAGCAATACGCCGACAGGCTTTTCCGCTTCGCGTTCTCGAGCCTCCGCAACCGCGAGCAGGCCGAGGACGTGGTGCAGGAGAGCTTTGCCCGCGTATGGGAAAAGGCTGACAACGTGGAGTTTGCGAAGGCAAAATCCTACCTCTTCACCACTGCCCACCACGCCATGATCGACGAAGTCCGTCACCGCCAGCGTTTTGCGAGCGTCGAAGAGCCTTTGCCCGCCGATGCGAAAACCACGCCGAGCCAATACCCCGACGTGAACGACATCCTGCACAAGGCCTTGGCCACCCTGCCCGAAGCACAACGCAACGCCCTGCTGCTGCGCGACTACGAGGGCTACTCGTACCAAGAAATCGGCGACATCACCGGAATGAGCGAGGCTCAGGTCAAAGTGAACATCTTCCGCGCCCGCACCGCTCTTAAAAACAAACTGAAAAGCATCGACAACCTCATCGACATAGAGCCATGAAAACGAACATCACCACCGACAACTACGAGGCTTATCTCCTTGATTACATGGACGGTAACCTCAGCCCCGACGAAGCGAAGCAATTGAAGGCTTTCGTCGCGGCCCAAGGCTTGGACTGGGACGAACTTACTGCGCCCCTGCCTTGTCTCGAAGCGCCTCAAACCGTTTACGAGGACAAGGAAAAGCTGAAAAAGAAAGGTGTCGTCGTGCCACTCTATGTCAAGATTGCCTCGGCTGCCGCTGCTGCTGGGCTGCTGCTCACTGTGTCGTTGTGGCCCGAGAAATCTTTGCCCAAGGTGGAGCCTCTTGCCGAGTTGAAACCCATCCTTCCCGGAAGGCTCATCACCACAAGCGAAACCACCACCTTGCCGCCAAGAACGACACAATTCATTTATACACAACCTATTAATAAAGGAAAAACTGCCGTTTCAAGAAGCGTTGAAAAACCAGAGAGAATTGAAACGCCGCTTGTGGCTGAATTGGAGCCGCAAAAGATGCAAACCCTGCCGAACCTTCAGAACAACGACAGCCCCGATTCCGACCTTTTGGCCTACCGCAAGAGCGACGACCTCGCCTTTGCGCAAATCGACGAAAACGGTTTTGCCGACACCACCGAAGACGAACGCAATCTTTCGCTCATCGGCAAGGGCATCTACCACCTAACCGATGGACGCCACGACAGCTTCGCCAGCCTCATCAGCTTCGGCCTCAGCAAGGCCAAGCAAGACCTCACCGAGGCCACCACCGACATGGCTTTGGTGGCCTATCACCGCGCCGAGGAACGCTTTGAGGAAACCAAGGAACGCTGGGAAGAGAAACGGAGAGAATAATTCGTTTAATACGCAAAATTCGCCGTTGTTATCATCGGCGAATTTCACGAATTATGCGAATTAATGCAGTAGAGACGTAGCACGCTACGTCTCTACCGTTTTTTTCAGCGTATTCCGAGAGAGAAACTGGCCCTCAGAAATTGACGCTGAATCCAAAACTCACCGGATGCACCTTCGTATCGCTCATGTCAAAGAGTGGCAGCAGGGCATAGTTGGCAAAGAAACCGATATAGTCACCACCCACGCGGAGCGAAGCATCCAACTTGAACTGGTTCACCTTGGCCGAATAATAATTCTTGATTTGCGACCCGTCGGCAAACTTCACCCGGTTCCACTGCGCGAAACGCAAGCCTCCCGTCACACCCGCGTCGATGTACATGTGGCGCGTCGGGCGGATTTCAAGCATCAATGGCACTTGCAAAAACAGCGCACCGTTTTTCGTATTCTTGACGACCTTATTGGGGTCAATCGGGACAACGGTATAAACCACATTTTCAGGATCATATTCGATGGTGATGTCATTGTTCCAACTGAAATTGTTCCAGCCGATACCCACACCCGTAAACAGACCTGCAGTATGTCTTCTGTTGAATGCGATGCCCACATCGGCGATGTTGAAGCCGAAATACCAACTGCGCAACGGTCTAAGACCCATCCCTTGGGCACCATTGTTCGTGTTCACCGCGTCCACTGGCATATTGAACAGCATGTTCAATCCGGCCTCAAAGCCGTTCCAAGTGGCATCAAAAAGGAGGCTCTTTTTCTCAGGTCTGTGAGGCTTGGGTGCCGGGCAACCGTGAGGATGGTCACAATGGCGGTCGTATTGCCCGCCATACTTGCCTTCCCATTTCTAACCCCACTTCTCCATTTTCTTGCCCCATTTCTGCGCCCCATCTTTCCATGTCGCGCTCAAACTGTTCCCAGTCCACCGAGTCCGACAGTTGTTCCAAGGTTACGCCAAGTTCGGCTAACAGTTTTTGCAGCTCCGGCATGTTGGGATTCACAAAGGTCGTGTCCGCTTTTCTCGGAGCATTAATCGTGTCTTGTGCCTTCAAAGTTCCGAAGGCCAGCAGCAGCATCGCCGCCAACATCAAGCAAATCATTTTTCGCATACCCGCGTCTCCTTTCTCTCATTATTTTTTCACTTCGCCGCCCTGATTCTCTTGCGGGAACCAGAGCGGCGAAGAAATTGGATGTTTACTCGAAGCAGTCGCCCACGTTCAGGTGCACGCCGCCCAGGCCCAAAGGCATTCCGTAATCTTCCAGGATCGTCAGGTCATTGCCGCCGGGGCCGGGGTTCACGCCCGGGATGCCGCCGGACACATACAGCACGGTGATTTCCTCGTCACGTCCGGGCATGGTGCCGCTGACGCGCAGCATGTTGGTTTCCATGCCGGGGATCAAGGGCGAAATCACGTCGTAGGTCTGGCCTTCGCGCAGGGTGATCACATAATCGTCCGCCACGGGCTCACCCGTCTGGATATCCACATAGTGGATCGTCAGGTTATGCGGCTGCCGCCGGTCCGTATCCGAAACGCGGGTGTTGGTGATCACGGTATTGATACCGTCGGAGTTGATACCGGCCTGCGTATAGCCGGTCACGTTGGGCTCGATCCAGGTGTAATCCACGCCGCCGGGCATGTTGCGGAAAAGCTTCAGAACGTTCAGAGAAGCGAAATAGCTTGTTAAAGTCACAGAATACACCTCAGATTTTATTCGATTGCAAACGGGTTTGCAATCGAGGACTCGCGTTTATCGCACGCGGCGGACTGTAACACGCCGCGTTGCGTCAGAAGAAGCTCGCTCCGCTCTGTTTTCGTCAAGCGTGACGAAAACGCCGCTCTGCTCCCTCCTTCTTCCTTACCAAAATCAAAGCCTGTGCTTTGATTTTGAGAGGAAAACGGAAGGAACGGATATGGAGCTTTCG
>ONVP01000345.1 GCA_900321315.1 uncultured Bacteroidales bacterium | reverse complement strand
CGCCGGTCACGAACTTCTGCGTATAGGCGTTGTAGAAGTCGATGGGGCTGAAGAAGTCCGTAGCGGGACGGCCTTTGGCGTTGGGGTCGTCAATGCCGAGAAGTTCCCTGCCTTTGTTGTTGATTTCCTGAATGTTGAGTTCCGAATCGAGGACGATGATGCCTTCCGGGCTGTTTTGGATGATCTCGAACGAGAGCGACTCGGCGCGTTGGCGCATGTAGGGCAGGCAGATTTCGAGGTCGGCATAGCCGTTGTAAACCGCCCAGGCCTTTTCGCGGCAAGTGGCATAGCCGCACGAGCCGCAGTTCAGCTCGTCTTCGGGCTTCGTCTTGCCGGTCTTGTGCAAGATGGCCACAATGTCGCGCTCGGTGGCGGCGAGGCTGTGGCTGCGCAGGCGCGGATGTGCGGCGGCGAGGTTCACCTCAAGCGGACTGTCGTCTTGCGGTCCGGTCAAGGTCTGCTTCTCGCGGCTGACGTACTTGCGCACGTCGGCGGTGGCCTTGATGGAGCCACCCTCTTTAACCAACGAGCAAGGCCCGTTGACGCAGGCATCCACGCAAAGGTTGATTTCCATCACAACGTGGTCGAGATGTTCGATGTTCTCCAAAGCCTCCACGCACTTCTTCGGTCCGTCAACAGCGATGTATTCGTAGCCCTCGGGCAGCACAGGGAAGGAGTTGATGATGCCTTGCGGTATCGGGTATTCCTTGGCGAGGTTGGGCGTGCCGTTTTTCCTGCCGAGGTCGAGGTTGGTGATTTCGTCGAGTTTGATGTTCTTCTCGTCGAAAAGCGCCACCACGTCCTCGAAGGTCAGCACATGGTCGATGAGCTGACACTCCTCGGCTTCGCGCTTCTTGGCGATGCAAGGCCCGACGAAGACGATGTGGGCTTCGGGATGCTGCTTTTTCAGCAGTTTGGCGTGGGCCACCATCGGCGAATCGACGGGAGCAAGGTATTTGAGTGCCTTCGGATAGTATTCCTGAATCATTCGGCAAGCGGCAGGGCAGGCCGAGGTGATGAAGTTGGTGAACTCGCCCGTCTTGAGCAGTCGCGCATATTCCTTGGTGACGGCTTGCGCTCCCACGGCGGTTTCTTCCGCATCGGCGAAGCCCAACTTGGCCAAGGCCAATTTCATCACGCCAAAGTCGGTGAGGCCGAAACTCGAGATGAAGGAAGGTGCCACGCTGGCTATCACCTTCCCCGTGCCCGACAGCAGTTGTTTCACTTCTGCCAACTCGCTGTGCACCACCTTTGCGTTCTGCGGACAGGCCAGCGTGCAGTGGCCGCAAAGGATGCATCTGTCTTCGATGATTTCGGCTTGATGTCCCTTGAAGTCGATGGCCTTCACCGGACATTCGCGCAGGCATTTGTAGCAGTCTTTGCACCGCGCATTGCGAAACTCCAGATATTTTGACATGACGGCGTTTTTTAGATTTCAATCAGCGGATAGATCTCCCTGACGAACACTTCTTCGGCGTTGTCCTTGGTGACGTTGTGGAGCAGCAAGGTGCCGTCGGTGAGTGCCGTGTATGATTTCTCGGCCTTCTCGGGGGCGATGCCTTCGGTCTTCACGTTCACGCCTTTGGCGCAATGGCCGAGGCAGAAACTGGCCTGAAGTTCGACGAGGTCTTCCACGTCATATTTCTTGAGGACGTCTTTCAAGGCTTGGATCACGTCGTAGGATCCTTTCAGGTGGCACGAGCTGCCAACGCATACTTTGATATTCATTTTCGGTTAGTTTTAAGGGTTGTTTTATTGAACGGATTTTTCTTCTTTTTGTTGTAATGTCATCAGGCCATTTGGGGCGGGCAGCCGTGTTTTTGGCCGCCCGCCGGTCAATGGTTATGACAATTCAAAAATCAATTTCGTAATCGTAATAACAGCATTTCAGCAGTTTTTCCATTTCCTCCTGCGTGGGGATGCGCGGGTTGGAACCTGTGCAAGCGTCGCCGATGGCGTTCTTGGCAATCATGGGCAGCCTTTCAAGGAACACGTTTTCAGGCACAAAGCCTTGTTCGCAAGGGTAGGAGTCGGCACCATAGTTCTTGATGCAGTGCGGGATGTTGAGGTCGTCGTTCATCTTGCGCAGTGCCGCGATGAGCAGGGCAACTTTCTCGTCGTCGTTGCTGCCGCCGAGGTTCATTGCGTCGGCGATGGCACCGTAGCGTTGCTTCGCCTCGGGGTTCTTGGCGTTGAAGGCAATCACCTTGGGCAGATACATGGCGTTGGCCGCGCCGTGGATGATGTGTGCGCCAAAGTCGGCAAACACGGCTCCCGTCTTGTGGGCCATCGAGTGGACGATGCCCAACAAGGCGTTGGAGAAGGCCATTCCGGCAAGGCATTGGGCGTTGTGCATCTCGTTGCGGGCTTGTGTGTCGCCGTTGTACGAGTTCACCAAGTCCCTCTGTATCATCTTGATGG
>ONVP01000347.1 GCA_900321315.1 uncultured Bacteroidales bacterium | reverse complement strand
GCCAGCATGATGCCGTTGCGGAAAGGCACCACCGTCGATTTCATGTTTTCGTCGTCGTAGTTGCCTTCAGGTATGTCGTCGGCAGTCATCAGCAGGGCACTCTTGAAATAGCGGTGCATGAATTCCAGCGGAATGACGATGTGCTTGATGCCCAAGCGTTGGCAATGCGTAATGGCACAAATGCGCTCACGGCCATTTTGCGTCGAGCCGTAGTCGAAAGTGATGGCCAAGGCGATTTCGTCCTTGAACTCGTAGAGCATCGTCGTGGAGTCCATGCCGCCGGAGATGATGATTGCTGCGTCTTTCATCTTAGTTAGGAGTTAGGAGTTTTGAAAACTGGCCAAAAGGCGTTGTTTCACCATGTCTTGATGCTCGGCGTCGCCGTAGTTGGCAAAGGGCTTGATGGAAATGCCACCACGTGGATTGAACAACCCAATGACTTCCAAATACTTGGGATCCATCAGCTTGACCAAATCCTTCATGATGATGTTCACGCAGTCCTCGTGGAAGTCGCCGTGGTTGCGGAAGCTGAAGAGGTAAAGTTTCAGGCTCTTGCTCTCCACCATCAGCGTGCGCGGGATGTAATTAATAATAAGGTGTCCGAAGTCGGGCTGGCCGGTCTTGGGGCAAAGCGAAGTGAACTCGGGACAATCCAAGGTCACAAGATATTCATTCTCAGCATGTTTATTCTCAAAAACCTCTAGCACTTCGGGTGTGTAATCGTAGCTATATTGCGTGTTTTGGTTACCAAGCAGCGTCACGCCTTGCAATTCTTTTTCGTTTCTCGACATAATCAGAATTTTGGTGCAAAAGTAGCAAAATGTTTAGATTTTATTCAAATTTCAATGAGATAATTTGACTACTCTACCAACAAAGAGCAACCGTTTCCCGAAATCGCGCACCAAAAGGAAATCTTTGGCTTGCAAATAGAAAAACAATCCAAATAAAATTGTACTTTTGCAGCCTAAATCAAACTCGCATAAAACGCATAATCATAATGAAAAAAGAAGTAAAATTCAGCCTCGTTTATCGCGACATGTGGCAGTCGTCAGGCAAATACGTGCCACGCAAGGACCAATTGGAGCAAATCGCCCCCTTGATTATTGACATGGGCTGCTTCGACCGCGTGGAGAGCAACGGTGGCGCCGCCGAGCAAGTGAATTTGCTCTATGGCGAGAACCCGAACCCTTCGGTGCGCGCTTTTACAGCCGCTTTGCATAAAGGTGGCATCGAGTGCCACATGCTCGACCGCGCCCTCAACGCATTGAGAATGAACCCCGTGCCCGCCGATGTGCGCCAACTTATGTATAGGGTGAAGCATGCACAAGGCGTGGACATCACCCGCATTTTCTGCGGCCTCAACGACGTGCGCAACATCATCCCGTCTATCCAATGGGCTAACGAAGCAGGCATGATTTCGCAAGCCGCCATGAGCATCACCTACTCGCAGGTGCACACCGCAGAGTATTACTGCAAGATGGCAGACGAACTCATCGCCGCCGGAGCCAAGGAAATCGCACTGAAAGACATGGCCGGCGTGGGTCGTCCTGTGTCATTGGGCAAGATTGTGAACCACATCAAGACGCAGCACCCCGAAATCAAGGTGCAATACCACGGCCACACGGGTCCGGGCCTCTCGATGGCCTCGGTTTTGGAAGTGTGCAAGGCCGGTTGCGACTACATCGACGTGGCCATGGAGCCGCTGTCGTGGGGCACCGTCCATCCCGACGTGATTTCGGTGGTCGAGATGCTGAAGGACGCCGGTTTCCTCGTCAAGGACATCAACATGAAGGCTTACATGGCCGCCCGCAGCATGACGCAAAGCTTCATCGGCGACTTCCTCGGCTATTGGATCGACCCGCGCAACCGTTACCTCAACTCGCTGCTCGTGGGTTGCGGTCTGCCCGGTGGCATGATGGGCTCGCTCATGGCCGACCTGAAAGGCGTTCATGCGGCCATCAACATGAACCGCAAGAACAAGGGCCTCGAAGAACTGAGCGAAGACGACCTCCTCGTGGAACTCTTTGAGGAAGTGCAGAACATCTGGCCCAAGCTCGGCAACCCGCCTTTGGTGACACCGTTCAGCCAATATGTCAAGAACATCGCCCTGATGAACCTCTATTCGTTGAGCAAGGACGAACCGCGCTACGAGAACAGCATCGACAAGGCCGCTTGGGACATGATTCTCGGCAAGGCTGGCAACCTGCCCGGCACCTTGGACAAGGAAATCGTGGAACTGGCCAAGAAGAAAGGCTTCGCGTTCTTCACCGGCAACCCGCAAGACAACTACCCGAACGAGCTTCCGCGCTTCATCAAGGAGATGGAAGAAAACGGCTGGGAGCGCGGTCAAGACGACGAGGAACTGTTTGAGTTTGCCATGCACGAGAA
>ONVP01000348.1 GCA_900321315.1 uncultured Bacteroidales bacterium | reverse complement strand
ACGTGATTTGCAAGCAAATCGTCAAGCGACAAGGCGGGAAGTTTCGCAACGCCCTCAAATTCAAGATATTCCCTGAACGACATCCCGTTCAAGGTGTAAAGTGTCTGTCGGCGCGACAAGTCGGCCTTCGAATGGTCGATTTCGAGCATCGACGAACCCGTGTACACCACGTTCAACTCCGAATATGTGTCGTAAAGGTTTTTCAAGGCACGGCTCCACAAAGGATATTTGTGCACCTCGTCCAAGAAAAGATGGCTTATGCCACGGCTGTTGAGCCATTGCGCCAACTCGTCAAGCGAATGGTTTTGGAACCAAAGGTCGTCCAACGACACATAAAACGCATCGTCAGGATTGGCGAAAGCTAATTTGATACGCTGCAACAGCAAAGTCGTTTTGCCCACACCACGCGACCCTTTGATGCCAATCATGCGCGCCTCCCAGTTGATTCTGTCATACAAGTAACGCTTGAACGACATATCCACCACAGACAATTTCTTGTGGTATTTCTCTTGTAGCAATCGTAATTCGTCCAAACTCATAACACTGGTTTTTGCGCTGCAAAGATACACATTTCACTTTTACAAAAGTGATTTTTGCCGATATTTTTCACTTTTCTAAAAGTGATTTTTATACAAATTTTCGCTTTTCCAAAAGTGATTTTTTGCAATTATTTAATTTTCAACAAGTTGCAACGTCTCTTTTTTCCGCTTCGAAAGGCGCTGAACCCTATCCGCGAAGTCCGTCAGCACATTCATATAATTAATGTAGGCATCGTAAGGCGAGGCGTAATGGTTGAAATACTTGTGCACCACGCCGTCGGAGAGCCATTTCGTGCACATGTAATAGAAATGGTCGGAGGTCTGGAGTTCGAGCCAGTCTTGTTGCAGGTCCTCGTCCTTGATGCGGCGCACCTTGGCCGAGAGGTCGTACAAGGCGCGGAAAGCATCGTCCTGCAAGGGATTGCCAAGCCAAGCCGTGAGGTCGCGCTCCTCGTCGCTCCACGACATCACATTGGGCACATGGACCGCGCTCACCGGCTGCAACTTCTTCGCCAATTCCTGCGGCGTGGCAAACTTGAACTTGCTTCCCTTGAGAACAGCTTCGGGCAAGCGTTCCATAAAATCAAAGATGCCAGTTTCCGCGCTCTGGTGCTCGCCGAAGGTTTCGTAGTCCATGAAGATATTGACCACTTCCTCATCTTCCGGCAAAGCATTGAGCCAACCGACGAAGTCCTCGGCGCGGAAGCTGTCCTGCACGAATCGGAAGGCGATCTCGTCGCTGAACTTGAAGTTGCGCAGCAGCACCTTCAGTTTCGGGTTGATGGCGTTGGCGTACATGTAGTTGGGACTCTTCCAGCCCAGGATGTGCTTCGCGCCTTCGGTGAGCATGAGGTTGTAGCCCATGTCGGCCACCGCTGCCCCGATTTCGTCGCTGTAAATCAATTCAGTATTGCGGAAGGTCTTGGGCGTAACGCCAAACACTTCCTTCATCTTGTGCTTGTGGGCCGTCACTTGTCGCTTGAACTCGTCGGGATTGTTCAGCGAAGCCAAGGAATGGGCGTAAGTCTCGGAAAGCACCTCCACTTGGCCAGTAGCGACCAACTTTTGGAAACTTTCCAGCACCTCTGGCGCGAATTGCTCCATCTGCTCGATGACCACGCCCGAAAACGAGAACGCGAGCTTCACCTTGTCGCCGAACTTCTCGATTTGGCGCATCAACAGCTCGTTCATGGGCAAGTAGCATTTTTCTGCCACGCGCTTCATAATCATGCGGTTGCTGTAGTCGTCGTAGTAATAGTGTTTCTTCCCAATCTCGAAGAAACGATAGGTGCGCAGCCTGTAAGGCTGGTGCACTTGGAAATAAAAACAGATTGATTTGGACATATATCTTTAAGTTTTTGTTAATCAAATCAATAGACTCGCTTATGGCCGCGACCAAACTCCGACCAGCCAACAGAAAACAAATGGACTATCGAAATCTGGCCATCGCCCAATCCCGAGAGACCAAACTCATACTTGAATCTGAACGCGCCCTTTTCAAAATCGAGTCCATCTGTTTTAATGTCAAAAATCAAGCCTGCCCTATATAGCAAAAAATCCTTCTCCAAATCCTTATATTCAGGCTCGTTGTTTTTGTTATTGGAGTAGTTTTCAAACAACCCGCCAATGCCAATGAACGGGGAAAAAGCCACTCGATTACCATCAATAACCTTGTATGACAAATCCGCGTATGGCATCGTCCAATCACATTTACTCCCTTCTGGGTAAACAAGCCCCGTTTCACCATCAAAACTATAGGTTTGGTCTTTCTTTGTTCTCGAGAACATCACGTCAGCACCAAGAGTCAAATCCAATCTCTTATAAAGAACGTCGATATTAAAA
>ONVP01000350.1 GCA_900321315.1 uncultured Bacteroidales bacterium | reverse complement strand
GTCGGAGAACTTGCCGTTGAAGCCAATGTTTTGGTGGCTCAGTTTGATTCCCCATTTCACATCAGGATAGCTGTCTCTGTCAATTAGTTTATTCAATGACGGAGTGGCACCCATAGTGGCTTTCTTCAGGCCTTCACCGCCCAGCATCTTGATGTAGCAGTAGGTGATGGTGAGGATTTGTGCGCTACCGAACGGAGCAGCCGAAACGGCGCCTTCCTGCTTGTCGCCACCGCATTGGAACAGGATGTGCGAAGGCAGGTAGGGTTTCAGGTGCTCGGCCACGCCGATAGGACCAACACCAGGACCGCCACCGCCGTGCGGGATGGCAAAGGTCTTGTGCAGGTTGAGGTGGCAGACGTCGGCTCCGATGAAACCGGGGCTGGTCAAACCGACTTGGGCGTTCATGTTGGCACCGTCCATATAGACTTGACCGCCGTTGTCGTGGACAAGCTGAACGAGGGTGCGGATGCCGTCCTCATAAATGCCGTGAGTCGAAGGATAAGTGACCATGAAAGCCGACAAGCTGTCCTTGTATTGCTCGGCCTTGGCCTTGGCGTCTTCGAGGTTGATGTTGCCGTGCTCGTCGCAGGCCACAACAACGACCTGCATTCCAGCCATAGCAGCCGAAGCAGGGTTGGTGCCGTGGGCCGAAGCTGGAATCAGGCAGATATTTCTGTGACCCTGACCGTTGGCCTCTTGGTAACGGCGGATGGTGAGCAGACCGGCATATTCGCCGCTGGCACCCGAGTTAGGCATGAAGCTCATGCCCTTGAAGCCCGTGATTTCGCAGAGGTCTTTCTCCATCTCGTTGATGAGTTCGAGGTAGCCTTCCACTTGGTCGGCGGGGACGAAGGGGTGGATGTTGCCGAACTCAGGCCAGCTGAGGGCATACATCGAAGTGGCGGGGTTCAGCTTCATCGTGCAAGAACCCAACGGAATCATGCAGCGGTTGAGGCTGAGGTCGCGGTTTTCAAGCTTCTTCATGTAACGCATCATGTCGGTCTCGCTGCGATACTTGAAGAACATCGGGGCTTGCATGAATTTGGAGGTGCGTTGCATCTCAGTCGGGATGCCGCTGAACTGCTTGCACTTGCCATCGCAAACGAGTTCTTCGTGCTGTTTGCCAAGGGCTTCGGCAACGACGATACCAATCTCGTTGATGTCTTCGCGGGCCGTGGTTTCGTCGAGGCTGATGCCAAAGTGTTGCTTGTCGATGATGCGGAAGTTCATGCCGTGTTTCTCGGCGGCTTCCTTCACCTTGCAGGTGCAAGCGCCTTCGGGCAGTTCGAACAACAGCGTGTCGAAGAAATGCTTGTTAAGTTGCTTCACGCCGAGCTTGGCCAACTCTGAGGTCAGTTTTCCGGCGAGGCAATTAATATGGTGTGCAATCTCAATCAAGCCGTCCGGGCCATGATAAAGGGCGTAGAAGCCCGACATGATGGCCAACAGCGCCTGAGCCGTGCATATATTAGAGGTGGCTTTTTCGCGCTTGATGTGCTGCTCGCGGGTTTGCAATGCCAAACGATAGGCCGGATTGCCGAGGGCGTCGATGCTGATGCCGATGATACGGCCGGGCATCTCGCGTTTGTAGGCTTCGGTGGTGGCGAAGTTGTTGCCCAGCATGGCGATGGTGCTGCCAATGTTCGTGAACTTGTCATGGGAAGTGCCCATGATGTTGGAGAACTTGGCCAGCTGGGTTGCGGCGGTGTCCGCATCCAAGTCGGTCGAAGCGTTTTCCAGGTCAATCATGGCGCGGGTGAATTCGACCAGGTTTTCCTTGGCAATGCCCAACTGACCACCTGTTGCCATGACGGAGTTGATCTGGGAGGTTGAGGCGGCCACTTCGGTGGACATCTTTTTGGAAGCGGCGGCCATATCGTCAAATTCAGCCTCTGTTGCGTCCACAGTCTTTCTGACAAGAGCAAAGGAACTCTCAAAGTCCAAACTGGCATCGATGGCGGTTTTCCCCAAGCCGACAATAGGAGTCGTAATGGCGACGGACAGCACGCGGCCCGCCTTGGTCATGGCTTTGCTGACCTTGTCGCACTTGGTGGAGAAGGAGGTGAGACTGTTGCCTGCGGCGGTCCAGGCAGACCGGGCTGTTTTCAGCGCATTGTTGGTATCGTTGATGGCCGCCCTGGTTTCCCGGACTGCGGCCTGCGCTCTGTTCAGTGCGGTTTCAGCGTCAGTAACAGCATCGGTGGCCTGCCGGATCTTCTCTGGATCGTTGGCTTGCTTGGCGGCTTCCAGCTGATCCTGGGCGCCTTTCAGCGCGGTGGCGGCGTCAGAGACGTCACCCACGAGGAAGGGAAGGGCGGCATGTTCGGGATCGCGCTCGCGCTG
>ONVP01000351.1 GCA_900321315.1 uncultured Bacteroidales bacterium | reverse complement strand
ATGTGTCGGTATCAATCTGATACTCGTTTGTGACGATGTCGCCCAATTCGATGTTGTCGAGCCACAGACGGTAGCCTTGTAGCCCGTTGGGGTTGGTTGGGGGCAGCCAAGAGGCAAAACCCGTGTTGCCTACGCATAGCTCATGCGGCGGTTCTTGCGCCCAAAGACTCACAGTCAGTAGGGCAGAGATGAGGAGGAAGATAGATTTTTTCATAGGTTTGAGTGTTTAATTGTTTATTCGTAGGGGCGGACCTGCGTGTCCGCCCATTTGATATTTTGTTTGCTTTTGGGCGGACACATGGATTCACCCATTTTGTTTTAGGGCGGACACATGGGTCCGCCCCACAGGTTAAATTCTCCTTGCACCGTCCGAAATCACGACATCATAAACCTTCGGTTCATGCCCGAATTTGGCGGCAAATTTCTCCTTTGCCGTGGCGATGAAGGCGTCATAAAGGCTTTCTTTCACGAGGTTGATGGTGCAGCCGCCGAAGCCACCGCCCATCACTCGAGAACCCGTCACGCCGCACTGCTTGGCGAGGTCGTTGAGGAAATCCAACTCCTCGCAACTCACTTCATAGAGTTTGCTCATGCCGTAGTGCGTGCCGTACATACGCTCGCCAACGGTCTCATAATCACCTTTTTCCAAGGCATCGCAGACGTCAAGGACGCGCTGCTTTTCACCTATTACATATTCCGCGCGCATGTAGTCTTCTGCTGGAATCTCGTTTTTCACCTCGTTGAGCATTTCCATTGTTGCGTCGCTCAAATATTTCACTTCGGGATGCTTGGCAGCAATATGAGCGCAAGCGTTCTCGCACGACTCGCGACGCTTGTTGTAGGCCGACGAAGCCAGATTATGCTTCACGACGGTATCGAGCAGCACCACCTTGTAGCCCTTGGGGTTGAAGGGGAAGTACTCGAACTCCATCGTGGCGCAGTTGAGGCGCATCAGGTGGCCGGCCTTGCCGAAGAGCGAGGCAAACTGGTCCATGATGCCGCACTTCACGCCGACATAATTGTGTTCAGTGGCCTGACCGATACGCGCCAACTCGAACTTGTCAATGCCGAGGTTCAGCAAGTCGTTGAGTGCGAAGGCGAAAGTGCTCTCCAAGGCTGCCGACGACGACATTCCCGCGCCGAGCGGCACGTTGCCAAAGAAAGCCGTGTCGAAACCTTCGACCTCATGACCGCGCTTCTGGATTTCGCGGCACACGCCGAAAATGTAGCGCGCCCAAGGTTCATTGGGATTGTCTTCTTCCTTTAAGCCGAACTCGCTATAAGCGTCATAGTCAGCGGAATAGGCGCGTATGGTTTGCGTCCCATTGAGGCTGATGCAGGCGTAGATGCCCTTGTCGATGGCTCCGGGGAAAACGAAACCGCCGTTGTAGTCGGTGTGTTCGCCAATCAGGTTGATGCGTCCGGGCGAAGTGTAAACAACGCCTTCATTTCCAAAGCGTTGCTTGAAAATGGTTTGTAATTCTATTGTGGTCATAACAATTGTGTATTTTCAAAATTGGGCGCAAGTTAGGAAAAAAATCGGTTGCTTCGGATAAAGAAGTAGATTTTTTGTTGGTCTGGGGTTTTTGTTCACCAAATATTGTGAAGGAGTTTGCCCGAACTTTTTCTTGAACGAGCGCAGGAAGGTGGCGTAGGAATTGAAGCCCGACATCATGGCGACATCCTCCAGAGAATGCTGGTTTTCAGTGTCTTTCCCGTCGAGCATTGATTTGGCTTCTTCCAAGCGGAAGTCGTTGATGTAGTCGTAGAAAGTCATGTGTTTCTCTTGGTTGATGTAGTTGCTCAGGTATTGCCTGTTGGTGCCTAAATGCTGCGCCAACTTCTGCAACGTCAACGTGTTGTCTTGATGATACCGCTTTTCTTGCATGACCTTGTCGATGTCGCAGCCAATCAGCGTCTTTCCCGAAGTGTGGTTTGGCATGGCATGCGCTTGGCTTTCCGTTGTGTCGTCGTCGGAAGGGGCGAGGACGAACACCTTATGTGGGTGTCAACAGAGGGGCGGTTTCCTCGACGGATACACCTTCTGGCGAAGGCAATTCCATGGATTTCGACGGCAATGCCTTCATCCTCGTCCAAGACAACATCATCCCTTCAGGAACGGCATTCTCCGTCAATTTCTGGTTCAAAACGGGCAGAAACGACCAATTTATTATAGGTAGCAACGTCGCTGGAAACGGCTTCAAGGAATGCTCTATCAAATTTACCGAGACCTCTTGTTTCTTTTATCACGCGGGCGACAAGGCATATACTAGTTGGTCTGATTTGCAATGGACATCCAATTCCATCGCCTCCTATGTCAACAACCAATGGCAC
>ONVP01000368.1:2169-3106 GCA_900321315.1 uncultured Bacteroidales bacterium | reverse complement strand
CCCAAATCTGCAACTGCGAAACGGCAGCAGCACGGAAGGTATCAGACGCGCCAAGCACGACCTTCTTGCCCGCCTTCTTAAAGTTGTGGGCCAACTTGCCGATGGTGGTAGTCTTGCCCACGCCGTTCACGCCGACGACCATGATGACATACGGTTTCTTGTCGGCGGGAATCTCGAAAGTGGTGCCGTCGCCCGACTCGTTCTCCTGAAGCAAGGCCACGATTTCCTCTTTTAAGATTCTATTCAACTCGTTGGTGCCCACATACTTGTCGCGAGCCACGCGGGCTTGGATGCGGTCGATGATTTTCAATGTGGTTTCAACACCCACATCGGAGGTGATGAGGATTTCTTCAAGGTTGTCAAGCACCTCGTCATCGACGGTCGATTTGCCGATGATGGCTTTGGAAATGCGCGAAAAGACGCTCTCTTTGGTCTTTTCCAACCCTTTGTCGAGGTCTTCCTTTTGTTCTTTTTTACGGGTTAGGAATGAGAATAGGCCCATGAAATTTTATTTTTGACGTAAGACTTAAGACTTAGGACACAGGACTTTTTTGGGTCCAACGTCCTCTGTCTTCATGTCCTTCGTCCGATTATACAAACACAAAAAGGCTCTCCCATAATGGTTATGGAAAAGCCTGATTTTCAATTGATAATTTCAATTATCTCTTAGCAAGATACTCCTGCACCTTGTCGGCGGGAACAACAATCTCGTCGAAGTAGTAGGCACCAGTTTTTTCAGAACGCTTCATTCTGATAATCTTGCTAAAGGTCTTATCCAAGCTACGCAGGGTAGCAACTGCTTTCTTTGCCATAACGCTAAATTATTTAATCTCCTTGTGGAGGGTCATTTTTTTGAGAATCGGGTTAAACTTCATCAACTCCAAACGGTCGGGAGTGTTCTTCTTGTTCTTCATGGTGTAGTACCTCGAAGTGCCGG
>ONVP01000368.1:0-2153 GCA_900321315.1 uncultured Bacteroidales bacterium | reverse complement strand
TGTTCTGTACATTCAAGAATGACCTTCACACGTGCGTCTTTCTGTTTCTTTGACATGATTATCTCCTTTCAAAATTTGGCTGCAAAAGTACAACTTTTTCAGATACCAGCAACCGTTTTTTCAAAATTTTATTCTCCTTGGATGACTTTATTCACAACTTGCAGAATTTCAACCTCTTGCTTCAAAGCGGCGGCTTCAATTTCTTCGGCTTCCTTCAAAATTTGGGCCTTGAAAGCCTCGTCTTTGAGCGATGCGGCGTTAATTTTGACGTTCAAATGGGCACCCATGACGGCGGAACGAGCGCACAAAGCACCCACGCCAGCATCGGTGACGGAGTTCGGATTGCCCGTTTCGGCCATAGCGCGAACCACCTCGAAAGCCTTGAAAGCGGCCTTCATCGTGTGGAAAGGCACCTCAGTGGCATATTTCGTGGCCTCTTGGATGGCCTGTGTGCGAGCGGCCTTCTCTTCGTCGGTCTTCTTGGGCAGACCGAAAGCGTCCATGATTTTATTGAAGGCGTTGGTGTCTTCATCAACGAGTTCAAGCAGCTCGTCCTTGATGGCCTGACCCTTGACGGCCCAATTGGAGAACTCTTCCCAACGCTCGTCCCAGCCCGGCTTGTGTGACGACAGATTGGCAACCATCGTGGCCAAAGAAGCACCGAGGGCACCCATGTAGGCCGAGATGGAACCGCCGCCCGGAGCAGGACTTTCGGAAGCGGTCTCGTTGGCAAAGCCTGTGCAGGTCATATCGACGAGTTTCTTCTGTGTGTGGTCTTCGATAAGGTATTCGATGACCTTTTCCTTCGGGTCGAAGGGCTTCAGGTCGTCTAAGCCCATTGACTTGACGGCGATTTTCATGATTTCCTCCTCGCTCACGCCGAGGCTGCGCTGTTGCTTGGCGAGGTAGAACTTGCCAGCATCCATCAGCACCTTCTTGGGCACGAGGCCGACGATTTCGCAACCCGTAACGCGCACGCCTCGGGCGGCAGCCTTCGCGCTGACTTCCTCAAAGCAGACGTGGACGGGCGAAACGCTGATATTGGTGATGTTCATCGACACTTGGGCGATGCCGTAGTCCTCGATGAACCAGCCGATAGCCTTGGTGGCCTTCAGTGTGCCAGGAATCATAATCGGTTTGCCGTTTTCGTCCTTCATCGGCTTGCCGGTCACCTTGCCGCCTTCGCGCATCGGGCGACCCTTTTCGCGCACGTCGAAAGCGATGGCGTTGGCACGGCGCGTCGAGGTGGTGTTGAGGTTGTAGTTGATGGCCACGAGGAAGTCACGGGCACCCACTTGGGTGGCACCCGTGTGGGCGACGTGTTCATTCCATTCGTTGGGACCGAAGTCGGGCTTCCATTGCTCCGATCCGAGGCGCGAGGCCAAGGATTCATATTCACCCGTGCGGCAATACGCGAGGTTGCGGCGCTCCTTGATGTAGGCAGCCTCTTCGTAGCAATAAATCGGGATGTTCAGTTCTTCGCCGAGGCGTTTGCCCAACTTGTGGGCATACTCGACCACCTCTTCCATGGTGATGTTGCTCACGGGGATGAGGGGGCAAACATCCGTTGCACCTTGGCGCGGGTGGGCACCGTGGTGCTGGCTCATGTCGATGAGTTCGGCGGCTTTCTTCACCACGCGGTAGGCGGCTTCCAGCACAGGCTCAGGCTCGCCCACAAAGGTGATGACGGTGCGGTTGGTGGTCATACCGGGATCGACGTCAAGCAGCTTGACGCCTTCCACTTTCTCGATTTCAGCGGTTACTTGGTCAATGATATTCTTGTCGCGGCCTTCGCTGATATTCGGCACACATTCAATGAGTTGTTTCATTATTTTGTTGTTTAATTGTTGATCGATTAATTGTTTAATTGTTGGCTGCAAATGTACGGCTTTTTTTGGCACGAAAGGAAATCAATCCAACTTAAAATTGACAGGAATTTGATAAGACACTCTAACCACTTCACCATATAGCTTTCCTGGTTTCCAATTCGGCATGGATTTCACTACACGAACGGCTTCTTCCTCGCAACCATGTCCAATGCCACGCAACACCTTTACATTGCTAATGCTTCCGTCTTTTTCGATAACAAAACCCACAAACACTCGACCTTGAATTCCTGCCTCTCTCGCTTCTTTAGGATATTCTATGTTCTT
>ONVP01000353.1 GCA_900321315.1 uncultured Bacteroidales bacterium | reverse complement strand
GGCGGGCGTTTACACAGGCGCCATCACCAACACGCCGGGGCTTTCGGCAGCGCAGCAGGCCGTCAGCGACTTGGGCATCGAAGGCGGTGCCGACCGTTTGGCGGCGGGCTATGCCGTGGCCTATCCTTTGGCTGTCGTGGGCATGATTGTGACCTGCATCTTGCTCCGTCCGCTCTGCCGCATCGACTTGAAAAACGAGCCAGCATCTGACAGCGTTTTAGAAGCGAAATCCGAAAAACAAGCCACGCCGCTCTCACAACGCCACAAGGTGAACCTCATCCCCATTTTTGTCATCATCGCCCTCGGCATCATCGTGGGTTCCATCCCGATTCCCGTAGGCATGAAAGCGCCCATCAAGCTCGGTTTGGCTGGCGGACCGCTTGTCGTGGCCATCGTCGGCAGTTGGCTCGGCGTGAAAAAAGGCTGGCTCAACACCGATTTCACCGACAGCCACGGCGTATGGATGCTCCGCGAAGTGGGCATCGCGCTCTTCTTGGCCGGTGTCGGCTTGAGTGCCGGTGGTCAGTTCGTTGAAACCGTGCAAGTCCATTATATGTGGGTTGTTTACGGTGTCATCATCACCATGGTGCCACCCATTTTGGTCGGGCTGTTCGGGCGTTTGGTGCTGAAGGTGAACTACTACACGCTGATGGGCTTCATCGGCGGCTCCCACACCGACCCGCCCACCTTGGCCTTTGCCAACACCGTGGCTCCCGAAGGCTGCAAGCTGCCCAACATGGGTTACGCGACGGTGTATCCTTTGACGATGTTCTTGAGGATTTTCACGGCGCAGCTTTTGGTGCTATTAGCAGTGTAACAAAAAAGGCAACCTCGGGTTGCCTTTTTTTGTCATAAGCCATCAGAGTCTTTATTTTACTATCACTTTCTCTACACGTATGCTCTTATCGCGGACCAAAGCGATGAAATATACACCTTTTTGGAGGCCGCTTAAATCGACTTGCGCAGCTCCACCTCGTGATTGTCCTTGCATCACGGTTTGACCAACGATGTCGTAAACCGTATAATCGAAACCTTGTTGATCTTCAAAAGCAATGTTGATTTTACCATCGGTGGGATTGGGATAAAGGGTCATTCCCATCTCATGCTCTCCCATGCCGTCATACACATGGTTCATCACGACGTGCACGGTAAAATTGACATACTGTCCATCGCTGGTGGCGCGCATGGTGAGGTTGGCCGTGGCCTGTTCCGGGTTGCGACGGGTCAGCACCAGATTCTTTCCATTCACCGTAGCCGTCAAAGCATTTGAGTTCGAGTTGGAAACAATGCTGTAAGTGATTTGCTCGTCGGGGTCGTCGGGATCGGTGGCCACGCCGTTAAGATTGACTTGTATCGTCTGCGGGTATTCCATAAAGACCACATCCTGAACTGGATTGGCGATGTAAGGTGGCTCATCGACGACGACTGGGGCACTGCCATTGAAGTCGTCCATGCAGAAATAGGCTGGCGTAATCATGCCACCGCTGTTGTTTTTCGATGAAGAAAGGCTGAACGAGATGGAAGTCACCTGCCCCAAAGGACTGAGGTCAAACCACTCCCATGTGTCGAGAATGTAGTCTTGCTCATTGTTGGCGAAGCGATAGTCGGCGAGATAGAAATCCAAGGTGCCTACGGTTTGGCCGTTGGCGTTCTTGCCTGTTGCAGTCAGTTTGAACCAGTCGGGGTCGTTGCCTGAAGTGCCGCCGAAAGGCGTAGCGGTGTAGTCGCCGTCATGCATGTTTTGATAGGCCCAAAGGTTGTTGGTAACATAGCATCCCGAAACGGTTTGCGGACTGCCGTCAGCCGCCGACACTTCGGTTTGTGCGCCCATCGCATAAGCCACAGCATATTGCGACGACCCATCGAAGCCGCCGCCCGTGGCAGCCGTGAATTGGGCATCCAAGCCCGTTGGGCTGAGGTCGGAACGATTGGAAGCCGTAAAACCGCCCCAGAAATAGGAAGAATAATAGTTGGTGAACATCCAACCTCCGCTAAACATCTCGTTATCGCCTTCTTCAGGTTGCCAAATGCCTTGCGACGACAACGCAACATCCTCAAAATCAGCAACTCCTATGGTTACAACCACCTCACTGCCCGAAACATCAACATTCATATCGACATACTTTCCGTTGCTTGTGGCTCGAATGGTCAAAACCTTGCCGCTGAAAGCATCCGCTGTGGTTCTTGTCACCGAAAGTTGTCTGCCCTCCCCTATCAATGCCGTGATTTCTTCGGGACAACTTTGCACCGTCAGCACCATGAAATCGTTGTTGTTGTCGGGGTCGTCGAAAGTGTTGGTAAGGTCGAAGGTGAGG
>ONVP01000356.1 GCA_900321315.1 uncultured Bacteroidales bacterium | reverse complement strand
TGGGCAAATACGGCGACGAGGGCGACAAACTCCTGTTCCGCGTGCTCAACTCGGGCGACTTCATGAGTGGCGTGGAGCAAAACGGCGAGCCGCTTGAATCCATGAAATTGGCCTCGAAAATCAGCGAGAAAGGCCTACGCTACGACTTGACCGTGCCTTTTGCAAGGTTCGTCACGATGTATCGCGACCAGATTGCCTTCCCCTTCAAGCGCTACCAAATCCAACCCGTTTGGCGCGCCGACCGCCCGCAGAAAGGCCGCTACCGCGAGTTCTACCAATGCGACGTGGACATCATCGGCAGCGATTCCTTGTTGAACGAGGCCGAGTTGGTCCAAATCGTGGACGAGGTTTTCAGCGCATTGAAAATCAACGTCATGCTGAAAATCAACAACCGTAAGGTGTTGGCTGGCATCGCGGAATACATCGGCAAGTCGGACGCTTTGGTCGATATCACCATCGCCATCGACAAGCTCGACAAAATCGGCATCGAGGCCGTGAACGCGGAACTGGCCGAAAAAGGATTGGAGCAAGCCGCCATCGACAAACTCCAGCCGATTCTTTTCATGAAAGGCAACACCCGTGAGAAGCTGTCACAACTGAAGCCTTTACTCGACAACGAAGTAGGCCAAAAAGGCATTGAGGAACTTGAAACCCTGTTCGACTACATCGACAACATGGAACTCGGCATCGACACCGAACTTGACCTCACCCTCGCCCGTGGCTTGAACTATTACACCGGAGCCATCTTCGAAGTGAAAGCCAAGGACTTCGCCATCGGAAGCATCTCCGGAGGCGGTCGCTACGACAACCTTACGGGCATCTTCGGTTTGCCGAATGTGTCCGGCGTAGGCATCAGTTTCGGTGCAGACAGGATTTATGACGTCCTCGAAGGCCTCAACCTCTTCCCTGAGACCATGTCGGAAAGCACGAAGGTCATCTTCCTGAATTTCGGCAAGAACGAGGAGAAATATTGCCTGAAATACCTGAACCAAGTGCGCAAGCACGGCATCAACGCGGAAATCTATCCCGACGCCGCCAAGATCCAGAAACAGATGAAATACGCCAACCAACGCGCCATCCCGATCGTCGTCATCGCCGGCGAACAAGAGGTGGCTGAGGAGAAATTCACCGTAAAATTCATGAAAGAAGGGACGCAAACGGTGGTGGAAGCCAACAAATTAGTAGAAACAATATTTGGCCAATAGCCAATGGCTATGGTCTATGGCAGCTTCATATAAAAGAAAAAATTCATGCTTTTGTTCAAGCTGCCATAGTCATAGGTCATAAGCCATAGTTCAAACAATTCAACGATTAAACAATCAACAATTCAACAATATGAAAACCCATAAAATCTCATCCAAGGAACTGACCTTCAAACAGGTAAACGAAATACTCACCAAGGGCTACAAGCTTGAACTCAGCGCCGATGCCGTCAAGCGCATCCAGAAATGCCGCGACTACCTCGACAAGAAGATGGAAAACCAAGACAAGCCCATCTACGGCGTCACCACCGGCTTCGGCTCCCTCTGCGACCACAGCATCTCCAAAGAGGATTTGAGCACCTTGCAGAAGAACCTCGTCATGTCGCACGCCTGCGGCACGGGCGAGATGGTTCCCGAGGAAATCATCCGCCTCATGCTGTTATTAAAGGTGCAGAGCCTCAGCTACGGCAACAGCGGCGTGCAGGTCGTGACCGTACAGCGCCTCATCGACTTCTTCAACAACGACGTGCTGCCCGTGGTCTACAACCAAGGCTCGCTCGGTGCCTCCGGCGACTTGGCACCTTTGGCCAACCTCATGCTGCCCTTGCTCGGTTTGGGCGAGGTGCATTTTGAGGGCAAAATTTACCCTGCCGAGAAGATCCTCAAGAAGTTCAAATGGGAACCCATCACCTTGCAGTCGAAAGAAGGTTTGGCTTTGCTCAATGGCACACAGTTCATGAGCAGCTACGGCACCTACGTCTTGCTCAAAGCCTTCCGACTCAGCTATTTGGCCGACCTCATCGGAACGGTTTCTCTCGAAGCCTTCGACGGCCGCATCGAGCCTTTCTTCGACCAGGTGCACCAGATTCGCCATCACAACGGACAAATCGTCACCGCGAAGCGTGTGCGCGAGTTCACCAAGGGCAGCGAGCTGATTGTCAGGGAAAAGAAACACGTTCAAGACCCCTACTCTTTCCGTTGTATGCCGCAGGTGCATGGCGCCTCCAAGGATGCCATCGACTATGTTGCCTCTGTATTCAGCGAGGAAATCAACGCCGTCACCGACAACCCGACC
>ONVP01000358.1 GCA_900321315.1 uncultured Bacteroidales bacterium | reverse complement strand
ATTTCCAATATTTCGCGCCGCGAAAGTTTCGACGGCGTAACGACGTATGGCCTCATGGTCATACTCCGAGGAATGGTCGAGCATTTGGCTCATGCCGTGCAACAAAGCGTTTTCATCGCCTTGCGGAATGAGAATGCCGCGTTCAGGTGAAACGATTTCAGCAATGCCGCCCACGGCGGTGGAAAGCACAGGAACGCCGCTGGCAAAAGCCTCCACGATGACACAAGGTAGGTTCTCGAAATTGGAGAACAGCACGAAGAAGTCAGCATTTTGGTAGGCTTCAGCCACCTCGGCGGAAGTTTTCTTGCCGTGGAAAATGACGCAATCCGAAAGATGGTGCTCTTTTACAAACGCCTTAAATTCAGGGGCTTCATAGTCGTGTATAACGTGCAGTTCGAAGTCGTCTCGCTGTTGGTGCAGGTGCTCGATGGTGCGGAGGATGCCGCTGAAATTCTTGGCCTCGTCGCGTAAAGTGGAGATGTGGAGAATGTGCTTTTTCTGTCCAGTTTTGGCTTCGCCCAAACGGAACATATCCGTATTCACCAAATTATAAATCACCTTGAAACGGTTCTTTACGCCGTGGCCTTCCATGCAACGCTGCAAATCAAGGCTGACGGGCATGATAAGTTCGGCGTTGTTGGCAATCTTGACGATTTTTTTCTTCAATCCACCGACCAAAACATCTTGGTTCTGAGGCTGGTAAATCGTCCAATGCTCGGTGAGGACATATTTGTAGCTGTACAGTTTTTTCCACAGCAAAGCGACTTGCCCGAGCGGATAAGTAACATGCAAATGAATCAAATCAGGCTCGAAGAAGTGCTTTTTAATGTAGTTGAGGCCATATTGGTACATTCGCAGCATCTTCAGTTTGCGCATCGCACTGACCTTTGATGGACGGATATAAATCTGCACATGGGTGTGGTGCGCGCCCTTTATCTCCTTGACCTCGAAGGATTTCTTCATATTCTTGCCGTCGCAGACGGAGAGGATGACGGAATGGCAATCCTCGGGCAGCGCGTCAATCATGCGGACGCAGAAGTTGCCCAAGGTGGGGTCGTCGGGCGTTGGGAACCAACTCAGTAGGTGCAGGATGTTCATTAATTATTCAGTTGTTCGGTTGTAGGACTGTCACATTGACTCGCTTCGCATCGTCGAATCTTACGATTTGTGGCAGTCGTATCAGTCATTCAATTCTATGCGTTTTAATGTCAATCTCAAAGTATTTGTGTGGCGTTTCGTAAGGCACAAGTTTGTGGGTGGGGAAGTCGTCAGGTAGATAAACCGCGCACAAGGTATTGGAAACGTGGTAGATATGTTTGCGTTTCTCGGCGGGTGCACCGTCCAAGATGGCGGCCATCACATCCCAGCGGATAGTCTCGGGGTCGAGGGCGTAGTCGTGCCAAACGATGATGCTGCGCTCGTTTTTCAGGAGTTTGAAGCCTGTTTCGGTGTCCTTTTTCACGCTTTCATAATGGTGGTCGCCGTCGATGAAGACCATGTCGTATTGGCCGAAATGCGGCGCGAAGTCAAAGGTTTGCGAGTCGCCGTAAAGTTGTTTTACGTTGGCCAAATCCTTGCTGAAGAAACTGTGCAAGTCGGCGTATAACTGGTTGTCCGTCAGTTTGATGATGTCTTCTTTCGGCAGGTTGAAAGTGACGCAGTTTTGGGCCATGTCGGCCAAATTGGCCACGCTCTCGCCGCGCCATGTGCCGATTTCAAAATAGTCTTTCACCTCGTAGCGTTTCGCCAAAGCCCGCAGCAAGGCAATGTCGATGGGCATGGTGGCACCCGAAAGGTAGGCGTAAGGCTTGGCAACTTCATGGAAATCAGGAAACAAGGTGTCGATTTCCAACTCGGGAAGCCCATCGTTGAGGCCGTGTTTTCGGATGACTTCCTCCTTGTTGCTGCTCTCGTCTTGCAGAACGAGGTTGAGCAGGTAAGGATGTTTGATGATGCGCCCGATGGCTTTAGTGAATTTTTGTATCTTATTCATTTTCTGTGTTTTGTTTCAAGAATTGTTGTTTGAGTTCGGCAATATAGTTCTGTATTTCGCTCTTTTTCAGGATGAAATCGCGACCCTTGAACCGCGACTCCTTGACGAAGAACACGAACAGGAAAATGGCGTTCACGGTGTATGAAATAGCCGAGGTGATGGCCGCGCCTGTGACGTCGTAGCAAGGTATCAACGTGAAACCGCAGACGAAGGTGACGACCAGTCCGCAAAGTGCCGCAAAGGT
>ONVP01000360.1 GCA_900321315.1 uncultured Bacteroidales bacterium | reverse complement strand
AGAGCCAACTGACCTATATGAGCAATTGGCTTGAGGCTCGTTTTGCTTATCTGGACACGGAAATCAATGCGGACTGCGGCACATGGGATGTGGAAGAAAACGTTGAAGACCAGTTTGTTGAAGTGTTTCCTAACCCAGCGAAAGACCGTATCAACATTCGTCTTGCCGTGGCAGGCGAGGCTTCAGTCAAACTTTACGACATGACGGGACGGTTGGTGTATTCCGATGCAGCTTCGGCACAATCATTTGCCATCCCCACGCAAAACCTTTCCAAAGGAATCTACACCTTATTAATAATTGCAGGAGGCCAGCAGCAGGCGAACAGGGTGGTGGCGGAATGAGGCAGTCCATGCTTCTGCAAAGCCAGGGCAAAGCTTGTGCAGCAACTTCCCGATGTTTTTTCGGAAATTGCCGTCGCGATTGTTTTTTTTTCTACCTTTGCCCAATCTAAGACGTCAACTCAAGTATCATCAAAAAAATTACGATCATGAACAATGACAACTTTGAAACCTCATTGAAGGCGTGGAACGAAAACGAAAAAGCCGCCAACGAACTTATAAACATCGTTGGCAAGCTATGGTACGACAAGTCGGTGGAACTCATCATGTTACGCTCCTTGTTGGTCAACCGTGGTTCGGGCAAAATCCTCAACAAGCACCTCCGAGCGGAGAATGTTTTGGGCAAGCCCGTGCGTGTGCAAGACTCGCTGCTCATCGCCAAGGCGTTGCTGGCCGAGAACCTTGCCCCCGCCCGTATCGACATCGGTCGCCTCAACTCGGAATGGACCGACGAGAAGGAGAAGTACAGCAACAACGTCACGGCCTTTGTGCGCGACAAGTTGAACTACATCATTGATGCCAATCCGCGCAGCGACAAGGTTCAGGATGTCATCCTCTACGGCTTTGGCCGCATCGGTCGCATCCTTTGCCGCGAAATGACGGAGATGGTGGGCAACGGCTCGGCCCTGCGAGTGCGTGCCATCGTCACCCGCAAGAACTCGCCCGACGACATCGCCAAGCGCATCAACCTGTTCCGCACCGACTCGGTGCACCGCTATTTCCACGGCGTGTGCCGCCCATTGGTCGAGGAAAACGCCATGATCGTCAACGGACAGAAAATCCTCTTCCTCGAAGCCAAGAACCCCGAGGATATTGACTATACGGCCTATGGCATCAACAACGCGCTGCTTATCGACAACACGGGCGCTTTCCGAGACCGCGAAAACCTCTCGCGCCATCTGCAAGCCAAAGGCGTGGCCAAGGTGCTGCTCACCGCTCCTGGCAAGGGCGACATCCCGAATGTGGTTTACGGCGTGAACCAAGACACGCTTGACCTCGTGAACGAACACGTATTCTCGGCGGCATCGTGCACCACCAACGCCATCGTGCCAGGTTTGCAGGTCATGCAGAACAAGTTCGGCATCATCAAGGGACACATCGAGACCATCCACAGCTACACCAACGACCAGAACCTTTTGGACAATTACCACAAGAAGGAACGCCGTGGCCGTTCAGCCCCGTTGAACATGGTCATCACCGAAACAGGAGCCGGCAAGGCCGCCGCCAAGGCCCTGCCCGAACTGAAAGGCAAGCTGACGAGCAACGCCGTGCGTGTGCCCACGCCGGATGTGTCGTTGGCCGTGCTCGCCCTCGACCTTGAGCGCGAAACCACTGTCGAAGAGGTGAACGAGGCCTTCCGCGTGGCCAGCCTCGAAGGCAACCTGATCGAGCAAATCCGCTTCAGCAACAACACCGAGTTTGTCAGTAGCGACGGCATCGGCGACTCGTGCGCCTGCATCTTCGACGCGCCGGCCACCAAGGTCAGTGCCGACGGACGCACCGTGATACTTTATCTATGGTACGACAACGAGTTCGGCTACAGCAACCAAGTGGTACGCCTCGCCCGACACATCGGACAGGTGAAGAGCTACAGATACTATTAATCTGACGCGAGACTCCGGGACTTTGATATGCGGGACGCGAAACTCTTTGTTTCGTGTCCCGTTTTGTGCAGGGACTGACATCGCCTGCTTATTGGTCATTCGTCCCTACGGGACAGAGGTGTTTGGTGATGATTCGCGGCAATTCGTGCTAATTTGCTTTGGATTTGTTTCAGATTTGTTTCCCAAACCATCTTTTTTCGTATTTTTGCCGCTCGTTTTGAAAAATAGCATCCCATGAACAATAAGAACACTTTAATTGGTTTTGCCCTCATCGCAGCCAT
>ONVP01000361.1 GCA_900321315.1 uncultured Bacteroidales bacterium | reverse complement strand
TGGGTCGTACAGGCCGAGATAGCTGATGCCGTCTTTCTCGAACAGGCCATAGGTCTTTCCGGTGGCCTCGTCGGTGAGGAACTGGTTCTTGAAATAGTTCTCTCCTGATGTTACCACAAGTTTTTTTTCGGTTTTGTGGAATCTGCAATCGAAATCCAAAACATTCCCTTCTTCAAAGTCAATCAACTGCATTGTTTTTTCAAACTTTAACGCCGTTGTCCTGTACTCTGTTGCCTCAAAGTTTTCGTACCAGCCAATAAGACGTATCAAGTCCGCGTTTTCGGCCAAAGTCAACAGGTTCCCGTCCCAGATACCAAGAAGGAACACATTCTCGTTTTCTGGAACAACACTCGAGTACATCATTATTATTTCCGACAGATACGACTGGCACGCTTCCATGGCGTCCATGTCGATGAACTTTGCCATAAAGTGTTTTTCGCGCTTGGGGTCGTCTTTCAACACATAGAAATAGGTTTGGCTTTTGTTATGGTCCTGATGCACATACCAATCACGCTTATATGATTGATTTTTAAAAATATATGCACCACAAAACCCAAATGTCAGGTTTTGGAGCTTGTCCTCAAATTCCCTTTTTGAAAAAGAAACCACGGTTCCTACATTCGTTTTGTTTGTTTGCTCATCAAAATACACTTGCAGGCAACGATTCTCTCCAACGAGAATACAATTGCTGAAGCAATCCAAATGAATATGGTGATAAAGGCTGTCGTATTGCGCTTTTGCGCATTCATTCCCTTCTGAATCCAGTACCAACAATTCCGTCTTGTTTTTTGCATTGATCAAGACGACGGTTTTGTTGTCCACAAAGACAAGATCCGAAACGCTTTTGCCTTGTTCTGTCCTGAAGAAATCAAGGTGGGCTGAGACGCTGACCTGGGCCAGTTCATAGCGCTTTTCACGCATTCTGAAGCTGAGGCAAAGTGAATCGCATTGCAGCATCTTGGGCGTGAGGCTTACCAAGGTGTCTTCGTAGCCAATACAAGAATACAGCATGTCAACATGCCTGTCGCGTTGAAATAGCGGTAAAGCGTAATTGCCTTTGGAATCGCTTGTTGTGCCGTATTGCGTGTTCAACACGGAAATGTTTGCGCCTTCGATTCCAATATTGCCATATATTTTCACTTTTTGAGAAAAACCAAATTCAGAGGAAAACAATAATGAAAATTGTAATATGGCAAAATAGAAACACTTCATTCGTATGTCACGAAAGACTACTTGGAGAATTTGAGAAGAGGACATCGAAATCCTCTTCTCAAATGTTTGGCAACTAATCATTGCGTAGGTATCCAACATTTCGTATCTCCAGTTGCTATAGTATCAATTGCACATTGTGTAGCATTGGCACCATGCCATCCTGACCAGCAACAAATTGGATAATCTGTATCTTTTAAACACCCCATGAGCATGGTGGTGGGTTGTTCACCGCCCTGAACGCGGCCTTGTTCGTCGCCATTCAGTCTGGCGACTATGCTTTTGTTAAGACTTAACTTTACTTTTTTCATTTTTGTTTCGTTTTGAAGTTGATGTTTCTGTTAACTGTCTGTCTAATTTTAGGTTCAAAAACCTTAGTGTTGATGATTTCGTTGAGTTACCAGCAAATGCAGGCGGATTCCTGATTGGTGAGGCAGGCATTGGTGAGCTTGATCACCGTGTCGTTTGCCGTGCAGTCGTATGTCGGTGCATAGCCGCCAACAACGGCGTTCAGGTTTGAGATCACCTGTTTGTTGAGAACGAGTTTCCTGTTAGGATTCTTCATTATCTTTCTGTATTTAAAGTTGTCAATTCAGTTAGTTCCCTAATCGGGCAAGGCGAAGCCCCGATAACGCTTTCCTGTAGTGCCTGCCCTGTCGGGCTTCCCGCAAGGCGGACGTTGCGCCACCCTTGCCGGAACCGCCGCTCCCGCCCGTGCGGGGCAGCGGAGGCCGCCATTCGGATGAAGCGGTTCTTCCCCAGCTGCCAAAGGCTCGGCGAACAACGCCAACAGACGGGGCGAAGATAGGGAAAAATCCTTTCCGCCGCCACGCAAAGCCCCATTTTCCGGAAAATTTTCTTTCCAAGGCTCGTGTGAGCTGCTATGTGGCGTTTCGCTTGCATGGTTGTGCAGTTGGTTACGGCGGCAAAGATACGGCGGCATAAAACGCGCTCCGCAGCGTGCGCACCTATTTCTCGTAAGTGTGTACTGTTTGGCGGCAAGTGTG
>ONVP01000362.1 GCA_900321315.1 uncultured Bacteroidales bacterium | reverse complement strand
CCGCTGTTGTCGGCTACTGCGAGTCTGGTTTCCTGTTGTATCATATTACTTGGCCCTTTCGATAATTTCTACTAATCTCCAACATTTTCTCTTGCTCAACGGACGGGTTTCCATGATGCGCACGGTGTCGCCGATGTTGCAGTCGTTCTTCTCGTCGTGAGCCATGAAGCGGCTGGTCTTCTTGATGAACTTGCCGTAGATCGGGTGCTTCTCGCGACGCTCGATTTCCACGACAATGGATTTCTCCATCTTGTTGCTGACAACCACGCCGATTCGTTCTTTTCTGAGGTTTCTTGTGACTTCCATTTTATCTTTCGTCGTTTAGTTATTTTTTTCCTTCGAGTTCACGTCTTCTCAATTCGGTCAGATAGCGCGCTATGTCCTTGCGGGTGGCGCGAATCTGCATGGGGTTCTCGAGCGGCGAAACGGCATGGTTGACTCTCATCCTCACCAGTTGTTCGCGGGCCTGCTCCAAACGGTCGTTCAGGTCGGCCGTGCTCATTTCTCTGATTGCTGCTTGGTTTTTCATTGTCAATTGTCCTCCAAATTATTCAACGTAATCTCTTCTCACAACAAACTTCGTGATGACGGGCAGCTTTTGGGCTGCGAGGCGGAGGGCTTCCTTGGCCACGGCCATCGGCACGCCTTCGGCTTCGAACAGCATGTGTCCCGGGGTAACACGAGCTACAAAGTATTCCGGGTCGCCCTTACCCTTACCCATACGCACGTCAAGAGGCTTCTTGGTGATGGGCTTGTCGGGGAAGATCCTGATCCAGATTTTGCCTTCACGCTTCATGTAGCGCGTGACGGCCTGACGGGCGGCTTCGATTTGGCGCGCAGTGATCAAAGCCTCTTCCATGGTCTTGATGCCAAAAGAGCCGAAAGCAAGCTGGTGGCCGCGGTGTGCGTTGCCTTTCATCTTGCCTTTCTGTGGCCTTCTGTATTTTTGTCTTTTAGGTTGTAACATTGTTGGTCAACTTTTGAAGTTTACAAAATCATTTACGTTTTCCTTCGCTGCGGCGCGGGGCGCGTCCGGCCGGGCGCGGGGCGGAGGGCTTCCTTGCGGGGGCACTGACGCTGGTGGGCACCAGCTCCGGCTTGCCGTAAATCTCGCCCTTGCAGATCCACACCTTGACACCGAGGCGGCCGTAGGAGGTGTGGGCCTCCACCAGCGAGTAGTCGATGTCGGCGCGGAGCGTGTGCAACGGGATGCGGCCTTCCTTGTAGGATTCGGAGCGGGCGATTTCGGCGCCGCCAACACGGCCTGAGATCAGTATCTTGATTCCCTCGGCTCCCATGCGCATGGTGCTGGTGGCAGCCGTCTTGATGGCGCGGCGGTAGGAGATGCGGCCTTCAATCTGCTTGGCGATGGAGCTTGCCACGATGTAGGCGTCAAGCTCGGGCCTCTTGATCTCATTAATGTTGATTTGGATTTCCTTGCTGGTGACCTTCACCAGTTCTTTCTTCAGTTTGTCGACTTCCTCGCCGCCTTTGCCGATGATCATGCCGGGACGGGCGGTGAAGATGGTGACGGTGACGTATTTCAAGGAACGTTCGATGGCGATCTTTGAGATGCCGGCCTTGCCGAGACGGGCGTTCAGATACTTGCGGATCTTGTCGTCCTCAACGAGCTTGGTCGAAAAGTCTTTTCCGCCATACCAGTTGGAGTCCCATCCTTTGATGATTCCCAACCTAAGACCTATTGGATTCGTTTTTTGTCCCATTATTTAAACTTTTTATTCTCCAGATTATTCTTCGTTTGCAACTCTGCTATCCACGATGATAGTCACATGGTTAGAACGTTTGCGGATGTGGTGGGCACGTCCGTGGGGGGCGGGTTGGATGCGCTTCAGTGTGCGGCCTTCGTCAACCCAAATCTCCTTCACGTAAAGATTGCTTTCCTCAACGCGCTTTCCTTCGTTCTTGGCTTCCCAGTTGGCGATTGCTGAACGAAGCAGCTTGTACACGGGCTTGGCGGCATGCTTGGTCGAATACCTCAGTGAATGCAGCGCAAGCTCCACTTTCTGTCCTCTGATCATATCGGCCACAAGGCGCATCTTGAAGGGTGATGTCGGGACATCATTCAAGCGTGCGATTGCGACATGCTTGCGAGCTTCCTTTAGAGCTTCGGCTCTGTTGTGTTTTCTTGCTCCCATTGTTACCTGTTATTACTTGTTACCTTTATCTTTGTTTCCTGCATGAC
>ONVP01000364.1 GCA_900321315.1 uncultured Bacteroidales bacterium | reverse complement strand
TCGTCGAAGGGCCAGCTTCCTACACTTTTAATGCCAAGACGACGGACTATGAGAGCCGCTTCAAGTTGGTGTTCAGCACACAGGTCCCTGAGCCTGTCGAAGGGTCGGACCAACCGTTTGCCTACATCAGCAACGGCGAGATTATCGTCAACGGTGAAGGTATGTTGCAGGTGATTGATGTGATGGGGCGTGTCATTCTTTCTGGAGACGCGATTCATCGCGTCTCTACAAGCGGGATGACGCCCGGCGTCTATGTATTGCGCCTTATCAATGGCGAGAAAATGAAGACACAAAAGATGGTCCTTTCATCCTCAAATCACTAAATCTGTTTTCGATGCATCATTTTCCGACTTGTTTTTGGTTTATTTCAAAAATGATTTTGAACACTAGTGTAATATATTATAAATCAGTTAGTTGTAAAATATTCTTGGTTTGACTGAGGGCCTTTTTTTGATGACAGTTTCCTATGTCTGTACCTATGCTACACCGCCTTCACCTCGCCGCACAAATCACCCGAGGCCTCTTCCTGACCGACCGCAAACGGTCGGCCATTGGACGTGTGTGGCAGCTCGTTTCAAGGTTCACCTGGGAACTGCCGCAAACGCTGGTGGGATGGCTTTATTCGGTGGGTCGGGCTTTGGCCGGACAAATCGACCGCGTTGATACCTTGGGAGGCATCACCTTCGCTTCCGGCAAGGCGCGTTCTTTTGGTGGCGGTGTGTCGTTAGGCTCTTTCATCGACTTGTGGCTGTGGCGCGAAATGGGTGGCGATGGAGATGGCTTTGTCGTTGGAAACCAGCTTTGTATGCACGAATTTGGGCATACCGCCGACAGCCAGCGTTTCGGGTGGTTGTATCTCCTCGTCATCGGCTTGCCGAGCCTGCTGAGCGCTATGGGCAAGGGCAACCACAACGTGTTTTGGACTGAACTCCGCGCCAACCGTCATGCAAAACGGTATTTCTCAAAGCATTATTCCATCGCTTGGAACGATTTGGGGTATCCTACCGAGAACCTCGCCTAAACAAGAAAACCGAATCTCATAGGACTCGGTTTTCAAGTTATCAAAGCCTTATCTCAAATCCTATACTCCTGAATTTCTCATTTGTAACAATCTTGTTGTACTCGGGCAAAAGATTGGTATAGATGCGAATGCCGTGAATAATGCCCAAGATGTTGGTGTTGAACCCCATGCCGATTTCTATTTTCCACGGATTAAACAAGCCGTTTACCTCACTGCCAATGCTAGCGTTGTTGTTGAGATGTGGATAATTCGCAAACAGAAGCCCATTAATGAGTCGGCCAAACCTGAAGTCCAGCGACAGGCAGCTGCTTTTCTGTTTGTCCAAGTAATAGTAAAGTTCGATGGGGATGCAGAGATAGTTGGAAACCAAGGTGTTGTGTTGTGTCATTTCGGGTTGGCTGATGATTTCGAGGCCGTTATCACCCAATTCCACTGGATAACTCATCCACTTCAGATTGTTATTGAGAAGCAAACCCGTGTTCAACTTCCAACGCGGGCTGAACGTGAAGCACGTTCCAACTCCGCCGGTAATGTCGAGTCCTCCTCTGTTGCTATAGGGGCTGTCGAGATTCACGGGTGTGTCGCCGTTTCGATAACCAATACCGATGCTGAATCCTACTATATGATTCCAAATCTCATGGCGTTCCGTGGTGACAGGCCGCCCGTCAACCATTTTTGTTTCGATGATTTTCGGATTCTTTTTCCCGTAAAACCAGTTGGGGCTTTCGTATTCGTTCACAACAACTTTCCCGTCCAATAAACTTGTTTTATACTGGAAATCAGCGTTATATGTGTTGATACAAAGTTTTCCGTTTCCTGTTATCGTCCTGATGTTCAAATGACTGTTTTCGCCAAGTTTGATATGATGGCAGCCTATGCAGTACAATGAGTTGATGTCAAATTGTGCCTTTGCACCCAATTCGAGGCTTTCTGGATGAGTTCCAAGATGCAGAGGGTGAGTTTGTGGGTAATAATTGATGCAATCGGCGACCACTTTGGCATTGTCTTGGATTTTTATGCTTCTAAAAGCCATATTGCCTTCTATTTCCACCAAAGTGCCCTTGGGGAGCATCGTGTTTTCGAGGATAGTCAAAACACTGTCCGTCAGGTTGCACAATTCGACATCAAGGGCGATGCCGCGCACCTCTCTGCCACGAAGATTACCGGCACCAAGGA
>ONVP01000366.1:2204-2605 GCA_900321315.1 uncultured Bacteroidales bacterium | reverse complement strand
GATATTGTTGGTTTTGTTAGAAAAAATCCGACTATAACAAAGATAGCCATAAATGGTTATGGAAAATACAAAGAGTTTGGAGAAAAACTACAAAATCAGTTCGGACAATCCATCAAAGTGTTTCGTTTGCCAGAAACAAGCAGTTCCAACGCTTCTTGGACTTTAGAAAAACTGTGTAAGGAATGGAGTGTTGTGTTTGAACTATGAGGTAGCGTTTCAACCAGTGTGCCCAGTTCCAGCGGATTTGCAATCCGATAACAAACTGTATTTCTTATTATTACATTCACTTCACCACCTCCACTATCTTCTCCCCCAACGCCTGTTGAATCATTGCAATCGTTTTACAAGTGAAGTTATGGCCAAACATAAACCATCTCGAAACTTCCGATTCTTTCTTGCCA
>ONVP01000366.1:0-2181 GCA_900321315.1 uncultured Bacteroidales bacterium | reverse complement strand
TGGTCATTCCTTTGCTTTGGATAATCTCATAGATGCGCTCCGAAATGCTGAAATTCAGGTCGAAAGCAGCTCGTTCTTGCGGAGTAATGGTGGCTGTTGCTTCCTCCAAAATAGGGGAATAATACTTTATGTTTGTTTCGGTTTTCATAGTTGAAATACTTTACCTTCAATGCCTGTAATAACATTCTTTTCAATTGTAATGGAACCGTCTTTTTGGGCTTCCAAAAGTAGTTTGTCAAAGGCTTGTAAGTCCATGACATAGCCACTCAATTCTTCGCTTTCTTCGTAGGTCTTTGTTGTTTTCTCTCCACCATTGCCAAGAATCAGGATTTGGTCGGAGATTCGCAAACAGTACAACCGTAGTTTTCGGGAATCAATAGCCAAAGCCGCCACGCGGTCACTCATTTTTCCTTCAGGTCTGAAAAAGCGTTCAAAAGCACCAACTGCCACAATCTTCTCGATGGCAAGCAGAATGGTCTTGTATTCACTATTCAGTTTAGCGTCTTCCTTGAACTTCTGCACAAAGGTTTCATATTCGCTTACGGCATTGCCGTCAAAGCAGATGGAATAAAGACTAACATTGTCAGTCTGTTCGAGAGTTTTTAAAGTTGCCGTCTTCATCGTTTTTCGTTTTTTGTTTCACAGCGCAAAGGTAGTACATTTTTCCGATATGTTTAACATTAATGTGAAATAGTTCAAAAAAGAATCCTATTGTGTCACCTCCACAATCTTCTCCCCCAACGCCAACTGAATCAAGGCAAACGTGAAATACTTCGCATTTAATAGGTCAAGTTTTCCAACCAACGCGGAATTATCGTACTTTTGCCCTCCAAAACAAACATCACGCATCACCTATGCCAACACAACTTATAGAAAATACGCTTCCCCAAAGCAGCATCCACTATTGGACGAACCAAAGCGACGCCGAGACCTGCATCGTTTTCCTACATTCGGCCTTTATGGACCATACTTGTTTCGATGCACAAATCGACTATTTCGCGCCGCGATGCAAGGTGATTGCCCTCGACTTGATTGGTCACGGAGCCTCGATTGGCAAAGGCGACATCGCGGAGACTTCCAATATGGTTTCGTCCATCCTGGAGACAGAGAATGTGTTGAAAGCCAATATGGTAGGCGTTTCCATGGGCGCGGTGCTGGCCGCCGACTTCGCGAACAAATTCCCCGAAAAAGTGGCCTCTTTGTGTTGCGTAGGCGGTTACGACATCAACAATTTCGACCACCACCTTCGGATCAAGAACAACGGCGAGCACCTCAAAATCATGATGGCGGCGTTTTTCTCCAAAAAGAGATTCGCCGAAATGTGCAAGGCCTTCGTCGTGACTCCTGAACCACAAAAGAAAGTGGGGCAATTGGCCTTGCGGTTCAAGAAGAGGCAGTTCCGGCATCTGGCGAACCTCGGAAAATTAGTCAACCAGCAGAAAAAGCCCAAGCGCGACTATCCGCTGATGATTGCCGTCGGCGAGTTTGAAAACGGCGGCTTGGAGGCTTCGCAGCAATGGCACAAGCACGAGCCGAAAAGCATCTATGTGGTTTTCAAGGGTGCCGGCCACATCGCCAACATGGATGTTCCCGAGGCGTTCAACCAAGAATTGGAGAAAATTTTGAGGTAATAGACTGTGAATGCGGATAATTTGTAATTTTGACCCGCCATTTTGAAGATTATGCAATTCAAACAAGTCATCGGCCAATCAGCAATAAAACAACGCCTCATCGCCAGCGTGAGGGACAATCACGTTTCTCACGCCCAACTCTTTTTGGGTCCTGCCGGAAGCGGGAAACTGCCTTTGGCCTTGGCCTACGCCCAATATATCCTCTGCCCAAATCGCACCGAAACCGACAGTTGCGGCGTGTGCCCGACCTGCCAAAAGATGCAGAAACTGGTGCATCCCGACCTGCATTTCGTTGTGCCGACGACGACCACCAAAAAAGTGAAAGACAAGCCCGAGTCGGACTTGTTCATGGAGGAATGGCGTGATTATGTCATTCAGAATCAGGGTTATGTCGATACTTTGAGTTGGTACACTTTCCTTGATGTGGAGAACAAGCAGGGCTATATGTCGGTGCGCGACGCGGCTTCGTTGCTGCGCAAGCTCAATATGAAGGCCTACGAAGGCGAGTATAAAATCGCCATTATATGGATGGCGGAAAAAATGCGCGTGG
>ONVP01000365.1 GCA_900321315.1 uncultured Bacteroidales bacterium | reverse complement strand
TAGGCGCCTCGGTCCATCGGATCGCCCGTGACGGCGTGGCGGTCTTCTGGGTCGATGAAGTGGTCGTCAAGGCCGTTGTTGTAGAACAAGTTAGTGGTCATCAGCGCGTTGCCGCCACCACCGTGGCAATGGAAGCAGTCGGCGCCGTCTTCGGTGACAAACAGCAGGTAGCCTTCAAGCTCGTCTTGCCTGAGTTGTTCCTCGCCGCGCAAATAACGGTCGAATTTGCTGTCTGCCGAGACCAAACTCCTTATAAATTGTGCAATGGCACGCTCTATATTAATAAAGGTGATTTCGCGACTGCCGAAGGCTTTGTAAAACAGTTCTGGATAGTCGTCAGTCGTTTGCAAGTATCTGACAACCTGATTGGTATCGGCATTGATTTCGACTGGACTTGTGACTGCCGCCAGCACCATGTCCTCCAAAGTGGCCACACCGCCGTTCCAGCCCAAACCAGTCGTGTTCCAAGCCAAATTGACCAAAGGCATAACGGAATGGTGGAGGCCAGCCGAAGCGCCAAAATCGAAATTGTTCGCCTGATGGTGGCACGAGGCGCAACTGCGGATGCCGTCCGTGCCGTCGCGGCCCGAGAGGCGCGAGTCGTAAAACAATTTCCGCCCCAATTCCACGCCTTCCTCGGTCATGGGATTGTCGGCGGGAATGTTGGTCGCGCTGGGGAAATAGGCGGGTTTTTGGAGTTCGTAAGGTGTTGGTTGATAGGGTTTTTCTTGTTCTGACTTGCATGATGCCAAAACAATCAAAAACGCACAAATTATGAATATGACCGGTTTTATTCTCATTATTGAATTTTTATTGGCAGGGGTTTACACCGCCTGTTTTGCAGGGGTTTACACCACCTGCCTATTTTCCGTCGTCCCTACGGGACTCCCCATTCTTCCCTTAACGCTTTTCCATGTCCAGAAATGCGGCTTTGGCGCGGCTTTTTGCATTACATTCATAAATTTTTCTGCAAATCTATTGCCTTTTTCCATGTTTGTATTGTTTTCATTTTCAGTAGGTTTTCTGATGCAGAACACATCGTTTCCGTTTTCCTTCAAAGCCTGTTGCGCGGATTGGTTCTGCATGATGGCGCTGCCGTACTCGTTGAAGTCGTACTGGTTGGGATTGCGGAACCAATTATCGATAATCATGGTCAGATTGAGCTGGTTTTCAGTATTTTCCACGATGGTAAGGTCAAGGGGAAGTTCCACGCTGAAATAGTTTTGGTAAAACTCCGTATGGTCTTCGTTCTGCCCGATGCCGAGATGGATGTTCAGCGGCGCAAGCTGTTCGTTTTCATCGAGATACTTCCCGTTGAGTTTCATGTAGTGGTAGCCGCCGCCCAAAGGTTCAGGCCAAAACATGTTGCTCTCAGGCGGGTCGTTGAACAAACCGGTTTGGTTGTTTTCTTCGTCCAAGCCGAAGGTGAAACGCCATGTTTTGTATTTCCCGATGGGAATGGACGCAATTCTAAGTGTTTGGCTCTCAGGGATGTTGGTGTCGATATAGAAAACATGAGGCTCCAACGGAATCCATTCGCCTTGTTCGGTTTGAAGCTCCATCTCGGAGAGGAACCACTGGATTTCAGTAATCAAGAACTCATTTCCAGCCTCGTTTGTGTAGCATAACGTGTCGGTAATCAACGGTTTGTCGTTGATGGAATAGCCGATGCTGATGCACATTTCGGAGTATTGCTTGGGTTTGGTGCAGGCGGCGAAAACAAGGGCAAAGGTCAATATGAATATGACTAAATATAATTTCTTCATGGCAGTTCGAGTTTGTTTGCAACGGCAATTCATTCTATGGAAAGGCCATTGAGGTATTCCATCAAATCGAGGTCGTTCATGGCCGGGTTGATGTTTTTTGGCAGCATGATTGCTTCCAACTTGTCGCCTTTGGGCTTTCGTCCGTATGAGAATTTATAGCGGTTTCGTGAAATGCACATGGCATAAAACAATGTTTCGCGAAGGGTCATCGGACGTTTAGGCTTTAGCACTGCCACGTCTGAGTTTGGCACAAATTCAGACGCAGAAACGTAGCTGTAAGTATGGCTGCCTTGCCCGTTGGTGGATACATACAGCGTTCCTTTTGGGAACACCTTTCCTTGCGGCACCAAATATTTGTTTACGTAGGCGTCTATACTGGTGGTTTGTCGGTAGCTCGGACGGACAAAAGGAATCCAGTTTTCGCTTTTCTT
>ONVP01000371.1 GCA_900321315.1 uncultured Bacteroidales bacterium | reverse complement strand
CAAACAGCACATCATTGGCCCACTCTGTACCCATGGTACCAATCGAAATAGAAGTACCTCCCATCGCAATCGTATAGACACAATACATAATGAGAACAAAAATCGGTAAGGCCAAAATACGGTTTGTCACGATTCTATCGATCTTATCTGAAATCGATAATTCATGTTTAGAGCCTTTCTTTTTTACCGCATGGGAAACTACAGCGCGGCCATCACCTCGTTTGAGAACCTGCTGAAGAAATACCCCAACACCAAGCATCGCGAGGAAATACTGCTCGACATGGCGACCACCTACTACGACTATGCCGAAAACAGCGTCCCCGAAAAGCAACGTGAGCGCTACGAATCGTGCATCGAGCACTGCAACACGCTCTCCTATCTCTACCCCGAGAGCGAATACACCAATGACATGAAGGCACTCGCCGCCAAGGCAAGAAAGAAATTAGAAAACATACAATAAGAAACGACAATGGACTTCAAGAAAATCAAAACAGAAACGACGGTGGTCACCCGTCAGAAAGACCAGTTCTACAAAGGCACGGGCAACATCTATGAAACCGTGGCCATCCTTTCCATCAGGGCCAACCAAATCGCCTCGTTGATGAAGGGAGAACTCAACAATAAGATCGAATCGTTTGCCTCTTCCACCAACGACAGCTTAGAGGAAGTGTTCGAGAACAGGGAGCAGATCGAAATCGCGAAGTTCTACGAGAGGCTTCCCAAGCCCACGCTGATTGCCGTCCATGAGTTCCTGCACGACGAGATTTATTTCCGCAACCCCAACAAGGAAAAGGAAGACGCTTTCTGACTGCCGGTCGCGACAAACCTCAAAAAAGCACCAAAGCGCAAGGCGATGGTGCTTTCTTAGCCAAAAAAACAAGACCATGAGAAGACGACTCCTCACCATAGCCATCATCTTGGTCAGCCTGCTGGCCGCCAACAACCTTGCCGCACAAGAACTGAAATGCGACGTCAGAGTGAACGCCAACCAGATTGAAGGCACCGACAAGACGATCTTCCAGAACCTGCAAACGGCGCTGTACGACTTCCTCAACAACACCAAGTTCACCGAAATCAACTTCAGGCAGGCCGAGAAGATTGAGAGTTCCATCCTCGTCAACATCAAACAACGCGAGGGCGCGACTTTCACCGCCGAAATAAGCGTGGCTTCCAACCGTCCTGTTTACAAGACAAACTACAACTCGCCGATAATCAACTATATGGACCGCAAGTTCCTTTTCGAGTATACGGACGGGCAGCCCATCGACTTCAACCCGAACACCTACATCTCGAACCTGACCAGCACCATTGGTTTTTACGTCTATGTCATACTTGGCCTCGACTTCGACACCTTCTCGCTCAATGGCGGCGACCCGTTCTATGCCGTCGCCGAGCGCATTGCCGATGCCGCGCCGCAGGAATTAGGCTCTGACAATGGCTGGAGCGCATCGGGCCGACAAAACCGCCACGCCATCATCAGCGACATCAACAACAGCAGCTACCAATCGCTGCGCCAGTTTCTCTACGAATACCACCGCCTCGGCCTCGATGTGATGTCGGAAAAGCCCGAACAAGGCAGAGAAATAATCCTGAACGCTCTCAACCACTTGCGTAGCGTGTATGAGCGCAACTCCATGTGCTATTTCCTGCAACTGCTCATCGAAGCCAAACGCGACGAAATCATCCAAGTGTTTTCCGAAGGCAGCCAAAAAGAAAAAACTGAGGCTTCCAACATCATGAAAGCCATCGACCCGTCGCAGTCGTCGCGCTACGATGCCATTCTGCAAAGCTCCAGCAGGTATTAAGCAATCCTATTATGCTCAAACACTTGTACATCAGCAACTACGCCCTGATTGACGAGTTGAGTGTCAATTTTGAAAACGGCTTCAATGTCATCACGGGCGAAACCGGCGCAGGCAAGTCCATCCTGCTCGGCGCACTCGGATTCGCCATGGGCGACCGCGCCGACACCAACGTGCTTTACGACAAAGACAAGAAATGCATCGTGGAAGCCCATTTCGAGCTGAAAGACAATGCCTTGCAACCTCTTTTCGAGCAAAACGACCTCGACTTTGAGGCTGAGTGCATCTTCCGCCGCGAGCTAAAAACGAAAAAAAAAAGCCGCGCCTTCATCAAC
>ONVP01000372.1 GCA_900321315.1 uncultured Bacteroidales bacterium | reverse complement strand
TGTTCGATGAGTTCAATGATTTCGGTGTTGTTGGTCAGCAGCTCGCGGTCGAAGTCGAGGAAGTCGGTATAGCCCTCGAAATCGGCTTCAAGAGCCTTGTCGAGGGTTTCTATCGCCAGGCTTTGGCGGCCTTTCACGAAATAGGCGTAGGCGAGGAGATAGAGCAGAGCTGGGTTGTTGTCGGTCTGTTGCAGTCCGTAAATCAAGGTGTTGACAGCCTCATCGACTTGGTCCATCTGGCCATACAGGTCAGCGATATAATAGTAAACGTCAGGGTCGAAAGATGTGATTTCCTGTATTTTGCGCAGGTGCTGCATCGCTGTGTCGAGGTCGTTCAGCTGTCGGTATTCGGCGGCAAGGGAATAGAGGTAGTTGGTTTCCCAAGGCTCCAATTCATGGGCTTTCTTGAAGAACTTGATGGCCTTTTTGTTTTGGCCACGGTCGCTCAAAACGTAGCCCAATCCAGCCCATCCGCTGCCAATCATCGGGTTGATCTCCACGGCTTTGAGGAAATTGTCTTCGGCAGTTTGGAGGTCTTCGAGGCGGTAGTAGCAGTCGCCCAAGGCAGCACGGATCATTGAGGTTTCCACGCCGTTGCGCACGGCTTCCTCGAGCGTGTCGATGGCTTCCTTGTAGCGACCGAGGTCGTAGTAGATGTCGGCGAGGTGGTTGTTTGTCCAAATGTCGGTGGGGTCAATGGATAGCGCGAACTCGTATGGGTCGATAGACTCTTCAAATTGTCCTTTCATGCGGTAGCAGTCTCCGATGGCAGCCCAAGCCTTGTGGTTGTGCGGGTTTTCGTCGATGAGTTGTTGGAAAAAGTCAAGAGCCTCTTGGTCGCGGTGCGCGCTGAGGTAGCAGCAGCGTATCTCGTGGTAAATCGTGTCGTGCTCGTTGGCGAAAGGCAGGGCCTTCTTGTAGAAGTCGATGGCGAGGTCGAATTTTTCAAGTCGCTGATACTCAAATGCTATGGCGTTGTAGAGGTCGAATTTCTCATCCTCATCGAAAAAGGGCAGGGCATTGCAGTAGTTCTCAATGGCCTCCTTCGACTTGCCGAGGAGTGCCAAACATGAGCCGAGGGTCAGGAAATAGTCGGGGTCCTCGTCGTCGCGCTCGATGTGCTGAAGCAGCTCGAAAGCGCGTTGGGCGTCGTTTTCCAAAAGATATTGCCGTGCTTCCTTGATTTTCAGCAGGTTACTCTCAGGATGCTGTGCCATGGCGATTTCCACGGCCTGCCGCGACTTCTTCAGATCGTTCTGCTGCGTATAGTGGTCGATGATGAACTCGAACTCCTCGCTGTCGAAATAGACGGAGTTGTGCTCCTCAAGCATGTTCTCATACTTCTCGACGGCGGCCTTCCGGTCTTGTTCCTCTTCAAGATAGTCTTCCAAATCCTCGTCTTCAAACATTCTTCAGAATTTTTGTGCAAAAGTAATAAAATTTTGGGATATGCCGCAATTTTGTAATTTTGTGGCTCAAAACATTTCCGAAAAATGAAAAAGCTCACCTTATTAATAATCTTGGTCCTCACGGCTTTAGGGCTTTCGGCGCAAAACGCATGGACCGTGCAGACTGTGCCCAACACGCGCCTCGAAAGCAACGGAATCCACGTCAGCGACCCCGACGGCTACCTTTCCGACAGCACCGAGATGCACATCAACACGGCCCTGTGCGCCATCCGCGAACAAGCTGATGTGTTCATCGTCACTTTGAGTTCCATCGGTGAGGCCAACCCGAAACGCTTTGCCAACCAACTGTTTAACCACTGGGGCATCGGCGATGCCGCGACCAACAACGGCGTGCTTCTGCTCTTTGTGGAAGACCAGCGCGCCTTGGAGTTTGAAACGGGCTATGGTGCCGAAACAACCCTCACCGACGCCCAATGCGAACGCATTTTCAGGAACAGCATCGTGCCCAGCTTCCGCGCTGGAGACTATGAAGGCGGACTTTGCGCTGGCGTGGCGGAAATCGTCAATGTGTATGGCGGCGAAATCCCGTTGGGTCTCAAAGCGACTCTGCCTGAAACCTACGGCATCGGCAATATCGGTGACGGAAGCAGCGATGACGACGATTTCAGCATCTTGTTTGGCCTGTTTGCATTGTTCATTTGCTCGATGCCTTTCATCGGCCTTGGGT
>ONVP01000377.1 GCA_900321315.1 uncultured Bacteroidales bacterium | reverse complement strand
TGATATGGTTCATTGCCACTTACGTCATCACGGTGATATTCTATTTCCAGCGCAAGGAAAACGAGGAGAAAATCATCGCCGACCAGCTGAAGAGCGAGAAACTCGACATGGAACTGCGCTACCTGAAGTCGCAAATCAACCCGCACTTTTTGTTCAATGCGCTAAACAACATTTACTCAATGGTTTACACCCACGACGACAATGCCGCCGACGGTGTGCTGAAACTCAGCGAGATGCTTCGCTATGTGCTCGTCGATTGTCAGGCCGAGATGATACCCTTGAGCAAGGAAATCAAGTACATCGAGAACTTCATCGACTTCCAGATGATGCGCATGGGCGGAAGGCGCGACGTGCACTTTACGAAAAACGTTGAAAACGAAAATTTTATGATAGCACCGATGCTGCTCCAGCCCATCATCGAGAACTGTTTCAAATACAGCCGCTTGGAAACCCACCCCGGCGGACATGTGCACGTCGGCATTTGGCAGGCGGGCGGCAAGTTTTGTTTCGAGGCAGAAAACACCATAGCCCCAAGCACCATCGCCATCGTGGGCAACGGCTCGATGGAAAAGAAATCGGGCATAGGGCAGATGAACGTGCAGCAGCGCCTGATGTTGCACTACGGTGATGAATACAAGTTTGATATTCAACAAGATAAAGAATTATATAAACTCAGGATCGAACTATGAACGAGAAATACAATGTGATTATCGTCGACGACGAATATTTGGCGCAGAAACTCTTGCAGGACTATGTCTCGAAGGTGGAGTCGCTGCAGCTTGTGGCCACCTGCTCCAACGCATTCGAGGCCATGGAAGCATTGAACAGCAATCGCGTGGACATCATGCTTTTGGACATACAAATGCCAGACTTGACTGGACTTGAGCTGGTGAAAAGTTTGGAGAACAGGCCCGCCGTCATCTTCACCACGGCCTATTCGGAGTTTGCCGTCGATGCCTTCAACTTGGCCGTTTCCGACTACCTGCTGAAGCCATTCGATTTCCCGCGTTTCTTCCAAGCCATCAACAAGGCTATCGGTAACGTGAAACCCGACGAGGGCAGAGAAGAGCCTTTGCCTGCCGACACCGTCAGCCGCTCCAACGACTTCATCACCGTGAAGGCCGACTACAAGCTCTACAAAATCAACTACGACGACCTGCTTTTCATCGAGGGGCAGCACGAGTACGTCACCTTCCACACCGCCCAGCGCCGCATCACGGCCTTGTTTGCGCTGAAAGACTTGGAGGAGCTGCTGCCCAAGGAACGTTTCGTGCGCGTCCACAAGTCTTACATCGTGTCGTTCAAGCACATAATGGACTTGGACAAGTCTGACGTCACCGTGGCGGCCAACAAAATCCCGGTGGGAGCCAGCTATCGTGACGAACTTTTGGCGAGATTGCAGTAAAAAAAACGTTTTTTTTCCAAAATGCGAAGAAAAAACGTATATTTGCGGCCTGAACACCTATTAAAAAAACAGAAAAATGGGAAAATTTGAAATCACAAGCAGGAAGAACGGCGAGTTCCAGTTCAACCTGAAGGCCACCAACGGCCAAGTCATCCTCACCAGCCAAGGCTACGCCACCAAGGCCACCTGCCTCAACGGCGTCGAATCCGTCAAGAAGAACAGCCAAGACGAGAAGCGTTTCGACATCAAGGAAGCCTCCAACGGCAAGCCTTACTTCAACCTGATGGCCACCAACGGCCAAGTCATCGGCACCAGCCAGATGTATGCCAGCGAAGCCACCATGAAGAACGGCATCGCCTCGGTGATGAAGAACGCCCCGGAGGCCGAAATCGTTGATTTGACGGAAGCCTAATCGACCTTGGTAACATGCATGAAAAAAAGGAGCCAACACTTGGTTCCTTTTTTTCGTATTCCGTCGGGGCAAAAGGATTCGAACCTTCGACCCCCTGCTCCCAAAGCAGGTGCGCTAGCCGGACTGCGCCATACCCCGAAAAAAAAGACGATGCAGCATCGTCTTCTTTCTTTCGCGGAGAAGGGGGGATTCGAACCCCCGGTACCCTTTGCAGAGTACGACAGTTTAGCAAACTGTTGGTTTCAGCCACTCACCCACCTCTCC
>ONVP01000381.1 GCA_900321315.1 uncultured Bacteroidales bacterium | reverse complement strand
CAGGTCAGGTCGTGGCCGGAGAGGACTTTCCGGTTTTGGGATGAAAGCCTTCCGCCGGAATACAGGCGGGTCGTGAGGGTTGCCGTGTAGGTCAAGGTTTCTCCCGGGGTCACCGTACCGGCGGCCGGGGACAGTTCCAGTTCATAGGAGACGGTTTCGGTTTCCGTATATTCCCGGACGATTACCTGGCCGGTCAGGACGACGGAGGGGTCGCTAGCGAGGGTGGCCGTAACGGCAGTGATGCCCAATGAGCGGCCTTCCATGACGACATAGCGGGGCTTGGGATCCATGTAGGCGACGGAGGGTTTGCTCTGTTTCCAGTTGAAATCACTGGCCGGGATGTTGATGGCCCGGGTCCCTTCGGATGTCAGGATTCCGTCCGTATAGATGTCTTCATACGCCTTGACGTAGAAACTGCCGATACCGCCGATGATCAGGGTCATGAAATCCGGCTGGAGCACGTATCGGTACCGGGTCTCCACGGTGTGCAGGTCACCGGTGTCCGTTTTCCAGTCATCAAGGGCAAGACCGTCAACGTGAATGGCGACATCGATGTCAACATCAAGGGAGGATTGGTGAAAATCAACTAAACCAGTTAATGATAGGAGCCTGAAAGCATGGCAGTAGTGACACCAGAAATATTCAAGTTGTGGCCAGAGGAAGACCAAGATGCACTTATCGGGACAATCCAAGATAGTGTCGATGAGTTGGTTGCTGAGCAGTCAAACCATCAAATTGCCATACAGCAGCTTGATGCAGACATAACGCGCTACTCCAATTCCTTAAGCGGAGATCCCAATGCTTCTGTTGCACAACAAATCAACAGCAACCATGCAGGTCAATACGGAGGCGACCTAAAAGACCTTATTCAGGCTGCCCAGGGTACTGCACAATTGACTGCCGCCGAATCCGAAAAGGCCAAACATGAAGAACGGTTGGCAAACATCAACACGCAGCTGGAACCTCAGCAAGCCCAATTGGCTCTCTTGAACAAAAGGAATGAAGACCTTGACAATGAATCACTTAAAACAGAATTGAGTGACCTTTACAAAGCCCAACAGAAAAACTATGAGGCCTATTTGGAAAACGAAGCCGTGGTTGAACGCAGGCAGAACACGGTGAATTCGATGAACCGCATATTGTTTGCCAATCACAGCAAGTTTGAGAATGAACTGAAAGAAGCCCAGCAACGTTCAGCCCTGATTGCGGTTGAGTTTGCCTCCAACATGGAAATGTTAGGCAAGGCCGCCGAGTTTTTGACGGATGAGGAATTGAAACCTTTCATGGAATTGGCCAACAAAATGGCAGCAGCCGTCAATAAGGGCGAAGAGGAACAACCACCCGAGTCTCCTGAGATGTTGACGAATAAGCCTATAGAAACCTATTTCATAACGACAAGTGAGAAAATGACTTGCCCCTTTGCTAGTGGTGGCCAAGCAGTCTTTGTCGCCAACCTTTCGCGTAAGGCTATCGTCACAAACAACCAGATGGGAAACATCATGGACTTTCAGCCCATGGTCAACATTCTATCCTTCGGGCTGTGCTCTTCTATGCTCAATCCACAGGTTGCTGCAGCCACATCTGCCGCCATGGGCGCATTGACACCTCAACCATGCGTACCTAACGTGGTAACTCCATGGACTCCAGGAAAAGTCGACTTGCTGGTCGAGAATGCGCCAGCCTTGCTTAACACCGATACATGCCAATGCATGTGGGGCGGAACGATTTCATTTGTACCGAAACCACCTGAACCGCCGGCTTCAAGTGAAATGGTCGCCGATGGTGATGATATGTCTGATGCCATCACTACCATCGAAAATCTCTTGACTGAGAATGGCGTAAAACTTGGCGGTTTGGCTAAAGGACTAAAGGTGGCGGGAAGTGTATTGACCGCTGGCATTATTGCCTATGATTTTTTTAGTGCCGACAAATCGGGTTATGCTCAATCCCTTGCAGACGCACAAAAGAAACATAGCGGTAAAATAGATTCAATTGATGAGTTAGGCGCAAGGGGAGGCGATTACTTAGGGGGTGCATTGAAAGAAATAGGGCTACCTGATGGCTTTGCCGATACGGTTAATTTCGCTGTGAGAGAATCGATACAAACCATAAGTGCCCCTGGAGAACTGACATACGAATTAGGTAAAGCTATAGGATTGGACTCTGTTGGCGAAAGCATAGGTTCTTGGTTGGCTGAAAAAGTCCCGCCTCCTGAATGGCTTCTCGACATCTTCTAAACGGAAACGCTATGAATTGGAACTCCATCATAAAAGAAAAAAAACTGGTACTGCTCAATGCCACAGGCTTGGCCGCCTACGACAAGGACAGGTGTCAGTATTGCAGTCGCTATGGTTGCACCGACCGAGGCATCACTTGCACTTATGGCAAAAACACCCCCATCACGCTTTGCGAAGCCGACATGGCGCAAAGAGTGGAGGCATTTCTGGCAAAACTCGTCGAAGACCATAAAGACAGATTCAAAATCCAGTTTGATGTCGTGGCAGAGCGCCAATGTGTGC
>ONVP01000382.1:1489-2258 GCA_900321315.1 uncultured Bacteroidales bacterium | reverse complement strand
TTGGTGCTTTTCGCCGCCGTCTTGCCCGCTTACATCCTGATTTGGCTTTTATCGACTTATTTTTCAGGCGGTTACGACAAACCATACAGCATTGCGAAAGCCATTCTCGGCGTGGCCTTTGGCAGCGCCGCGATTTTGGTGCTGTACGCCTTGTTGCCTGAAAGTCTGCGTTTTTCGCGCGCTTTGATTCTTTTCGGCATGATTTGGTTGGCCTTGGAGATGAGCCTCACGCGTTTCGTCGGCATTCTTTTGGGCAACGAAAATTTCCAGTCGAAGCGGACGGAGAAGAAACGCTTTTTGGTCATCGGCAGCCCCGAGGAAACGCAGCGCGTCAATTCCATTTTGGAGAGCACGTCCATCAAGCCGGATTTCATCGGTTTGGTGAGTTCGGAAACAGCAGGGGAGGCCCCTGAGGGTTTCATCGGCAATCTCGCGCAAGTGCCTGACATCATTGAGATTTACAAGATTACCGAGGTCATTTTCTGCTCGAAGGACATGCCGCATCAGGTCATCATCGACAAGATGGTGGACTGGCACGCCACCAACGTCGATTACAAGATTGCGCCCGAGGACAGCCTGTCCATCATCGGCAGCAACAGCATCAACACGCGAGGCGACCTCTATACCGTTGATATTAAGGCCATTGACACCACCTCGAACCGCCGCAACAAGCGCCTTTTCGACGTGGTGACAAGCCTGTTCAGCATCGTTTTCTGGCTGCCCTTGGCTCTGGTGGTGAAGCAGCCCGTCCAATTCCTGAAAAACGCCG
>ONVP01000382.1:0-1482 GCA_900321315.1 uncultured Bacteroidales bacterium | reverse complement strand
TATTGCTCGCCCGCCGACGAAACGCAAAAACTGCCCAAGATACGCAGGGGCATCTACAATCCCGCATCCTATATGGAAAAGGACACCGAAACCGATGTCCTCAACCAAATGAATTTGCTTTATGCGCGGGATTATACCGTTTGGAAAGACGCGGAGATTTTCTTCAGGTCGGTGGCGACGAAGTGATTCTTACCCAGCGTGTCCATATCCCTTCACCTTGTCCCAGTCGCCGCGTGTGAAGTCGGGCATCTGCACAGGCATTCCGCCGTTGGCGATGCTTGCTGCCGTCAGTTCGCCGAGGCACGACCATTCGGCGGCGTCGTAAACGTCTTGGTCTAAGGGCAAGCCGTGTTGCAGGCAATAAATCAGGCGGTAGTCCATGATGAAGTCCATGCCGCCGTGGCCGCCCACCTCCTTGGCCTTGGCCTCGATTTCTTTGGCGATGGGGTGGAGGTATTCCTTCGAGATTTTGTCGCGCACCTCAGCCGGAACGAAAGCGTGTGGATTGAGATGCTGACCTTCGGCTAAGAAACCTTCGGGCAGCTTGTCCTCCAAAATCGTGTAGCCCTCAATGGGGTATTTGTTGGCAAATCCTTCTGTTCCAGTGAGTTGATACAAACGGTCGTAAGGGCGATAGGTGTAAACATCATGCTCAATAAGCAGCGTCTTGCCTTTCTCGGTCTGTATCATGGTGGTGGTCATGTCGCCGTTGGCGAAGTCGTCCTTGCCCATCATCTCCTTGGCGATTTTCTTGCCGTTGTAGGAGGGTGTGCTCATGCTGACCAAGGTCTTCATGCGGTCGCCGCGATGGATGTCAAAAGCTTGGCAGAGCGGTCCCAAGCCGTGGGTGGGATACACGTCGCCGGCGTGGTTTTGGTTGAATTCCAAGCGCCAGTTTTCGTAGTAGTCGTTCCAATAAGGCTCAAGGTTGTGGATGTAGGCGCCCTCGCCGTGGATGAGTTCGCCGAACATGCCTTGTTGCGCCATGTTGAGGGCGGTCAGCTCGAAGAAGTCGTAGCAGCAGTTTTCGAGCATCATGCAGTGGCGTTGGGTTTGTTCGGCCACATCGACGAGCTGCCAGCATTCCTCAACGGAGGTGGCGGCAGGCACCTCGACGGCCACGTGCTTGCCCTGTCGCATGGCTTCCACGGCCATCGGGACGTGGGTCTTCCAGTCGGTGCAGATATAGACGAGGTCGATGTCGTTGCGGGCGACGAGTTCTTTCCAGCCTTCGCGACCCGTGTAGGCGGCAGCGCGAGGCAGGCCTTTTTTCTCCAAGATGTTGGTTTGCACTTTCTCAACGCGCTCAGGCTCGATGTCGCACAAGGCGACTACGGTCACGCCGTCGATGTAGGTCATGCGGTCCACGGCGTCGGGGCCGCGCATCCCAAGGCCGATGAAGCCGATGCGCACGTTTTCGATGGGATCGACGGCGAATTGCAGCACAGACTTTTGTCCTTCAATGCGTTGCGGTTCGTCGAA